>NZ_WHOR01000057.1:0-25363 GCF_013340925.1 Azospirillum formosense | reverse complement strand
ACCCTGGACGACGTGCGCGCCGCCGCCGCGCGGATCGGCAGCCACCTCCCCGTCACCCCCACCGAGGACTCGCCCCGCCTGTCCGAGATCACCGGCTGCTCGGCGGTCCTGAAGCTGGAGAACCAGCACCTTACCGGTTCCTTCAAGGAACGCGGGGCGCTCAACAAGCTGCTGTCCTTGGGCGAGGCGGAGCGGCAGGCCGGGGTGATCGCCATGTCGGCGGGCAACCACGCCCAGGCGGTGGCCTGCCACGCCACGCGGCTGGGCATCCGCTCGGTCATCGTGATGCCCTCCTTCACCCCCTTCACCAAGGTGGAGCGCACGGAAAGCCTCGGCGCGCGGGTCGAACTGCACGGCGAGACGCTGAGCGACGCGGCGGCCTACGCGCAGGAGCTGGCGGCGCGCGAGGGGCTGACCTTCGTGCATCCCTACGACGACCCGCTGATCGCCGCCGGCCAGGGCACCGCCGCCCTGGAGCTGCTCGACGCCGCGCCGGACCTGGAAGTGCTGGTGGTGCCGGTGGGCGGCGGCGGGCTGATCGGCGGCATGGCGGTGGCGGCCAAGGCGCTGAAGGCGGACATCACGGTGGTCGGCGTGGAGTGCGCCATGTTCCCGTCGATGCGCCAGGCGCTGGCCGGGCAGCCCATCACCTGCGGCGGCGCCACCATCGCCGACGGCATCGCGGTCAAGGCCCCCGGCGCCGTCACCCTGCCGCTGGTCCGCCGGTACGTGGACGCCGTGCTGGAGGTCGGCGAGCCGCGGCTGGAGGAGGCCGTCTACCGCCTCGCCACCGTGCAGAAGCTGGTCGCCGAGGGG
Organism: Azospirillum formosense; assembly: GCF_013340925.1. Classification (GTDB taxonomy): domain Bacteria; phylum Pseudomonadota; class Alphaproteobacteria; order Azospirillales; family Azospirillaceae; genus Azospirillum; species Azospirillum formosense. The sequence continues at coordinate 24,547 of NZ_WHOR01000057.1, read as the reverse complement.
GCCGGGGCGGCGGGGCTGGCCGCGGTTCTCGACGATCCGGAGCGCTTCCGCGGCAAGCGGGTGGGCATCGTCGTGTCCGGCGGCAACATCGACGCGCGCATCCTGGCGCAGGTGCTGACGCGCGGGCTGGTCTACGAGGGGCGCATGGTGCGGCTGCGCATCGGCATCACCGACGCCCCCGGCGCGCTCGCCCGGGTCGCCCGCCTGCTCGGCGAGGCCGGGGCCAACATCGTCGAGGTGCACCACCAGCGCCTGTTCCACGACGTGCCGGTGCGCATGGCCGAGATCGACGTGGTGTTGGAAACCCGCGGGCGCAGCCACGTCCAGCGCCTCGTCGCCCACATGGAGGAGGCGGGCTTTCCGACGGAGCTGATGACCGACATCTCCTGAGCCGGGACCCGCTCAGGGAAGCTGCGAATAGGCGCCGCGGAAGTAGAGCAGCGGCTTCCCGTCCTCGCTGCCCGACAGGCGGCGCACGCGGCCCACGATGATGACGTGGTCGCCGCCGTCATAGACATGCTCCCGGTCGCACTCCAGGGTGGCAAGGCAGCCGGTGAGGATCGGCACGCCGCTGTCCCAGCGCTCGACCCCCACCCCCTCCCAGCGCTCCTGGAGGTCGCGGCGGGAGAAGCGGTTGGACAGCTCCGCCTGCTCTTCGGCCAGGATGTTCACCGCGAAGGACGGCGCGGTGGTGAAGGCTTCGAAGGACATGGCCGCCCGGCCCAGGCAGAACTGCACCAGCGGCGGGTCGAGCGACACCGACGAGAAGGAGTTCACGGTCACGCCGATCGGCTCGCCGTCCGGGGCGACGGTGGTGACCACGGCGATGCCGGTGGCGAAGCATCCGAGGGCATTGCGGAAGGCCCGAGAGTCGATGGTCATGGCGGCCTGTGTGGGCTCGTCGGTTATTGGGGCGGGGGTGCGGCGGCGAAACAGCGGGATTATCCCAGCCGGACCCTCGGTGCAAGCCGCATCTGCCCGGGACCGTCCGGAAGCGGCCGCCTGCCGCGTTGGCCGGAAGCCGCCATTCACCGCATTAAATGGATCTTAAGGATGATGGCTCACCCTTCGGGCGTCCGCACTGGCCGCGAATTCCCGACCTCAAGGCCCCATTCAGCCAAGGCTTCATGTCAGCGAACCCGTCCGGCGGCGAACGGCCGATCATCATCAAGAAGAAGAAGGGTGGCCACGGCGGCCATCATGGCGGCGCGTGGAAAGTCGCCTATGCCGACTTCGTGACGGCGATGATGGCCTTCTTCCTGCTGCTGTGGCTGCTCAACGTCACCACGTCGGATCAGCGCAAGGGCATCGCGGACTATTTCTCGCCGACGTCGGTCAGCCGTGAAAGCTCCGGGTCCGGCGGCATGCTGGGCGGGCGCACCATCACCGCGCCGGGCGCCCAGATATCTCCCTCGTCCCCCATGTCCGCCGACGTTCCGGTCTCCGGTCCGCCCGGCCATTCGACCCAGGAGGACGACGAGGCGAACGATCCGACCGACGCGGCCCCGCCGCCGCCCGCCTCGACCGCCGAGCAGAAGTCCAACGAGTCGCGGCTCGACTACCAGAAGCGGCTGGAGGAGCAGGCCAAGCAGCTCGGCATCCCCGGCCAGAAGCCGGGCGAACGGCTGTCCGACTTCGCGGAGCGGGTGAAGGAGGGCGGCGAGAAGCTGCAGGACGCCCAGAAGGAGGCCCGCCAGTTCCAGCAGGCCGCCACCGAGATCCGTCAGGCCATCCAGTCCGTGCCGGAGCTGGAGCCGCTGGCCCAGAACCTGATGATCGACCAGACACCCGAGGGCCTGCGAATCCAGATCGTCGACCAGGACCGCGTCTCGATGTTCCCCGGCGGGTCCGGCCAGATGTACCCGCAGACCCGTCAACTCGTCATGCAGGTGGCCAAGGCGCTCGCCAAGCTGCCCAACAAGCTGTCGATCAGCGGCCACACCGACGGCATCCCCTTCACCTCCGGGGCCGGGCGCGACAACTGGGACCTTTCCACCGAACGCGCCAACGCCACGCGCCGCGCCCTGATCGCCGGCGGCATCCCGGAGGAACGCGTCCAGGACGTGATCGGCCGCGCGGACCGAGACCTGCTGGTCCCCGACCAGCCGGGCAGCCCGCGCAACCGCCGCATCAGCATGGTGCTGCTGCGCGAAAGCAAGACCGCAGCCCCGCCCGCCGCGACGAACTGATACCAAAGCCGAAGCGACGCTGGTACCAAGGCGTTAGTTCCTTGCCTTTGAACGTACCCCTTCTTGATTTGTCGATGCGCCGCACAACGCGGGGAATGTTTGCCCTGTTCAAATGGCGAAGCGATGGTTCATACTTCGCGTCAGACACCATTGCCAGACGGCAGCGGTCAATCAAGGGCGTTAGCTGCGGGGGAGTCTGTGAGCGTACCCGAAGGCAAGGCGAATGACCTTTTGACGAACTATGATCCCGGCCTTTACTACGACGAATTGTTCGGAGGCCGTGATTATCCAGCCGAGCACTCGGCGCTGATCCGGCAGAGACTGGCCGGTCTGAACTTCGGGGATTTGTTGAGGCGGTCGCAGGACGCCGAACGTGAACTGTACAATCTGGGCATCACCTTCCTCGTTTACTCGAACAAGGACGCGGTGGACCGGATTCTTCCCTTCGACATCATTCCCCGGGTCATCTCGGCCAAGGAATGGGCGCATCTGGAAGCGGGAATCACCCAGCGCGTGACGGCGCTGAACCTGTTCCTCCACGACATCTACCACGACCAGAAGATCCTGAAGGACGGGGTGATCCCCGCCGACCTCGTGCTGGGCAACGGATGCTTCCGGCCGCAGATGGTCGGGCTGGACGTGCCGTTCGACACCTACATCCACATCATGGGCACGGATCTGGTCCGCGACCGCGAGGGGACGTTCCGCGTGCTGGAGGACAATGGGCGCGTGCCGTCCGGCGTCTCCTACGTGGTCGAGAACCGCCACATGATGCAGCGCGTGTTCCCCGACCTGATGCAGGACATCGGCATCCGACCGGTGGACAACTACGGCCACAAACTGCTCGACGCGATGATGGAGATCGCGCCGCAGGACGTGGCCGACCCGCAGGTCGTGCTGCTGTCGCCCGGCTCCTACAACTCCGCCTATTTCGAGCACATCTTCCTGGCGCGCGAGATGGGCGTGCCGCTGGTCGAGGGCCGCGATCTGGTGGTGGAGAACGACCGCGTCTACATGAAGACCACCAACGGTCTGGCGCGCGTCGATTCGATCTACCGCCGCATCGACGACGCCTTCCTCGACCCCAAGGCCTTCAACCCGGACAGCATGCTGGGCGTGCCGGGCATCCTGGAGGCCTACCGCAAGGGCAACGTGGCGCTGGCCAACGCCATCGGCACCGGCGTGGCGGACGACAAGGCGATCTACTGCTACGTCCCGCGGATGATCAAATACTACCTGGACCAGGAGGCGATCATCCCCAACGTGGACACGCGCATCTGCCGCGAGGCCGACGCGCTGCGGTACACGCTGGACAATCTGGAGAAGCTGGTTGTGAAGCCGGTCGGCGAGGCCGGCGGCTACGGCATCACCATCGGCCCGCGCGCCAGCAAGGAGGAGTTGGCGGATTGCCGGGCCAAGCTGCTGGCCGACCCGTCCAACTACATCAGCCAGCCGGTGGTCGATCTCTCGGTCTGCCCCACCGTGACCGACGACGGCATCGATCCCCGCCACGTCGATCTGCGCCCCTTCGCCATCACCGGCAAGAACACCTGGGTGCTGCCCGGCGGCCTGACCCGCGTGGCGCTGAAGAAGGGCACGCTGATCGTCAACTCGTCGCAGGGCGGCGGGTCCAAGGACACCTGGGTTCTCCAGGACGGGGGTCTCCAGGATGGGGCACAGGAAGGGAGCGCGTCGTGAATCTGCTGGCCCGTTACGCCGAATGCATTTTCTGGATGGCGCGCTACATGGAGCGCGCCGAAAATCTCGCCCGAATCCTGGACGTGCATGAAACCTTCGCGCGCGACACGCGGGGGATGACCAACTGGTTCTCCATCGTCCAGCTCAACGCCGACGAGAAGGACTTCTTCAGCCGCCACGACCGCCCTACGGCGGAGGCGGTGGTCCATTACTACATGTTCGACACCCAGAACACGAACTCGCTGGTGTCCATGCTGCGCATGGCGCGGGAGAACGCCCGCGTCCTGCGCCCCTGGATCTCCACCGAGATGTGGACGCAGATCAACGTGTTCCACAACAAGCTGGTGGAGATGAACGGCAAGGACGTGGCCCTGCCCAACCTGTCCAAGGTCTGCACCTGGATCAAGGAGGAGTGCCAGACCCACACCGGCATCACCGAAGGCACCTTCTACCGCGACCAGGGCTGGTACTTCTACCAGCTCGGCAAATACATCGAGCGGGCGGACCAGACCACCCGCCTGCTCGACATCAAGTACCACACCCTGCTGCCCTCCCCCGTGGCGGTCGGCTCCACGCTGGACATGAGCCAGTGGACGACGGTGCTGCGCTCCGCCGCCGGGTACCACGCCTTCCGGCGCGTCTACCCGCGCGGCATGTCGCCGACCACGGTCGCCGGCTTCATGATGTTCAACGAGGGATTCCCGCGCTCCGTTGTGATGTGTGTGCGACAGATCGACGGCCTCTTGACCCGCCTGAAATCCCGTTACACCCTGCGCAACGGCAGTGACGCGATGGAGAAGGTGGACGAGTTGCTCGGCGCGCTTCTGGCCCGCCCGATCGAAGAGGTGATCCAGCTCGGCCTGCACGAGTATCTGGACGGCGTGCAGGCCCAGCTCTGCGGGATCACCACCGAGATCGGACGCGCCTTTTTCGGCCAGGACACCGTTGCCATGACCCAGAGCCAGTCCCAGTAGTCTTTGTTCAGCACACTCTCCAGCCGCCGAACCCCAACAGCCGACCCACGGGCCGGTGATTCAGAAGTCAGCCAGCCCGATGTCGGTCATCCAGCCGCAACTCCGCCCGCTCCAGCAGTTCTTCCGGTCCGGGCCGATGCCCTGCCCTTATCTGCCGGGACGGGTGGAGCGCAAGCTGTTCACCCGGCTGTTGGGTCCCTATTCGGCGGAGGTCAATTCCACCTTGTCGCGCGCCGGCTTCCGGCGCAGCCACGACATCGTCTACCGGCCGGTCTGCCCGAACTGCCAGGCCTGCGTCCCGGTCCGCATCCCGGTCGCCTCCTTCGCGCCCACCCGGTCGCAGAAGCGCGTCCGCCGGGCCAACGGCGACCTGACCCTGGCCGAGGCGCCGGCCGCCGCCACGACGGAGCAGTACCGGCTGTTCTCGCTCTACCAGAATTCCCGCCACGGCGAATCCGACATGGCGCGCATGGCCATGGCGGATTTCGCCGCCATGATCGACGAGGGCCGCGCCGATACCAGCCTGTTCGAAGCCCGCGACGCGGACGGACGGCTGGTCGGCTGCATGCTGACCGACCGGCTGACCGACGGCTATTCCGCCGTCTACAGCTTCTACGACCCCCGCCAGGACCGCCGCAGCCTGGGCAGCTTCATGATCCTCGGCCTGCTGGAGCGCGCCCAGGCGGAGGGGTTGCCCTACGTCTATCTCGGCTATTGGATCGCCCAGAGCCGCAAGATGGCCTACAAGGCGAAGTTCCGTCCCCTGGAGGCGCTGGGCCGCGACGGCTGGTTCCGCTTGCCGAACGATCCGGAAGACTGACCGATCGGCCGCCGGAATGCCGGTGGTCGGAGACTATTGGGGCAATCACGTATAAAGGCTTTCAAGCTCTTGCGCTGCCGGGGCCTCCTGCGGAATATTGCCGCAGCAAACACCCCATGGTGTTACCATAAAAGATTGAACAGGCGCCCGGCGCCTCCGTTCACAGGGCAACAAAAGGAACGGACGGGGATACACCCGTTCCAAACCAACAGGGAGGCTCTCCGTTGAGGTTCCTGCTCCGAATCAGCGGGCTGATCGATGCTGTCAACAACGGCATCGGCAAGCTCGTTTATTGGCTGGTGCTGGTCGCCGTGGTCGTCAGCGCCGGCAACGCGGTCATCCGCTACAGCCTCCATTACAGCTCCAACGCCTGGCTTGAGCTGCAATGGTACCTGTTCTCCGCAATTTTCCTGTTGTGCTCGGGCTACACGTTCCTGCGCAACGAACACATCCGCATCGACATCGTGCTGGGCCGCTTCTCAAGGCGCGTCCAATGCATGGTGGACATCTTCGGGATCGTCGTCTTCCTGTTCCCGATGGCCATCCTGATCATGTGGCTCTCCTGGCCGATGTTCTGGGACAGCTTCATCACCAAGGAGATGTCGAGCGACGCCGGCGGCCTGATCCGCTGGCCGGCCAAGATCCTGGTTCCCGCCGGTTTCTTCCTGCTGACCATGCAGGCGGTGTCCGAGCTGATCAAGCGCATCGCCTTCCTGGCCGGACTCATCGATGAGCCCGGCGAGAAGATGCACAGCCACTCCTAAGAGACCGGGGACCACACACGATGGCCGCCTTCCTCGTTGAAAACATGGCGCCGCTGATGTTCGCGGCGCTTGTTTTTTTCCTTTTGATGGGTTTCCCGGTCGCCTTCGCGCTCGCCGCGAACGGCCTCCTCTTCGGTCTGATCGGCATCGAGCTGGGTCTGCTGACCCCGGCCCTGTTCCAGGCGCTGCCGGAGCGCGTCTTCGGCATCATGCGCAACGACACGCTGCTGGCCATTCCCTTCTTCACCTTCATGGGGCTGATCCTCGAACGATCCGGCATGGCCGAAGACCTGCTCGACACGATCGGACAGCTCTTCGGCCCGATGCGCGGCGGCTTGGCCTATGCGGTGATCTTCGTCGGCGCGCTGCTCGCCGCGACGACCGGCGTGGTCGCCGCGTCGGTGATCTCGATGGGCCTGATCTCGCTGCCGATCATGCTGCGCTATGGCTATGACCGGCGGATCGCCACCGGCGTCATCGCGGCGTCGGGCACGCTGGCGCAGATCATCCCGCCGTCGCTGGTGCTGATCATCCTGGCCGACCAGCTCGGCCGTTCGGTCGGCGACATGTACGCCGGCGCCCTGGTCCCCGGCCTGGTGCTGACCGGCCTCTACGCCGGCTACATCCTGGTCACCACCATTGTCCGGCCCGAGTTCGCCCCGGCGCTACCGCCGGAGGCGCGGAGCCTGCGCGGCGCCAAACTGCTGCTGCGCGTGCTGACCTCGCTGGTGCCGCCGCTGGTGCTGATCTTCCTGGTGCTGGGCACCATCTTCCTCGGCATCGCGACGCCGACGGAGGGCGGCGCCATGGGCGCTGCGGGCGCCATGATCCTGGCGCTCATGAAGCGGCAGCTGAGCTGGTCGCTGATGCGTCAGGCGATGGACACGACGGCGAAGCTGTCCTCCTTCGTCATCTTCATCCTGATCGGCTCGACGGTCTTCGGCCTGGTGTTCCGCGCCGTGAACGGCGACCTGTGGGTGGAGCATCTGCTGACCAGCCTGCCGGGCGGCGAACTGGGCTTCCTGATCGTCGTCAACATCATGGTCTTCCTGCTCGCCTTCTTCCTCGACTTCTTCGAGCTGGCCTTCATCATCGTGCCGCTGCTCGCCCCGGTCGCAGAGAAGCTGGGCATCGACCTGATCTGGTTCGGCGTCCTGCTGGGCGTCAACATGCAAACCTCCTTCATGCATCCGCCCTTCGGTTTCGCCCTGTTCTTCCTGCGAAGCGTCGCTCCACGGGAGGATTACAAGGACAAAATCACCGGGAAGATCATCAAGAAGATCACCACCGGCCAGATCTACTGGGGTGCCGTGCCGTTCGTCTGCATCCAGCTGATCATGGTGGCGCTGGTCATCATGTTCCCGGAGATGGTCTTCTCCGGCCTGGACCGCGGCGAGCCGATCAATCTGGACGACGTGAAGATCGAAATCCCGGCCTTCGATTCGGGCGAGCCGCCACCGCCCTTCGGCGCGCCGGAACAGCCCGCCGAGGACCCCAACGCCGACCTCATGCGGCAGTTGCAGGGCAAGTAGCCGGCCCTTCCCACCTCTCCCACTCCACGGGAGAGGTCCGGGGAGTGGAAAACAGCCGGATCATCGGCAACAAAAAAGCCCCGCTTCCGCGGGGCTTTTTCGTGTCCGACTTTGTTAGGACTTCTTTTTCGGTGTCGGGGCGGAGTAGACGAAGTTGTCGAAGGTGTTTTCGGCGACGCGGAACCACAAATATTCCTCGTCACGGAACTTGCGCCACGGCTCGTAGACCTTGCGGAACTTCTCGTTCCTGGCAGCCTCCTCCTCGTAGACGTCGAAGGTCGCCTGATAGCAGGCCTGGAGGATGTCGCGCGGGTAGGGCTTCAGCACCGTGCCGGCGCCGACCAGACGCTTCAGCGCGTGCATGTTCACCACGTCGTACTTGCCGACCATGTCGGCGGTCGCGTCGGCGCAGGCGGCCTCCAGAACCGACTGATAATGCTTGGGAAGCTGCTCCCACTGCGGCAGGTTGACGAGGAAGGAGACCTGCGGGCCGCCTTCCCACCAGCCGGGATAGTAGTAGTATTTGGCGACCTTGTTGAAGCCGAGCTTCTCGTCGTCGTAGGGGCCGACCCACTCCGCCGCGTCGATGGTGCCCTTCTCCAGCGCCGGGTAGATGTCGCCGCCGGCGATCTGCTGCGGGACGACGCCCAAGCGTTGCAGGATGGTGCCGGCGTAGCCGCCGATCCGGAACTTCAGGCCCTTCAAGTCCTCGACGGATTTCAACTCGTTGCGGAACCAGCCGCCCATCTGGGTGCCGGTGTTGCCCGCCGCGAACTGGATGATGTTGTAGCCCTTGAAGAACTCGCGCATCAGCTCCATGCCGCCGCCATGGGTCATCCAGGCGTTCTGCTGGCGCGCGTTCAGGCCGAAGGGCATCGCCGCGTCGAAGGCGAAGGTCGGGTCCTTGCCGACATAATAGTAGGAGACGGTGTGGCCGCACTCCACGGTGCCATCCTTCACGGCGTCCAGCACCTGCAGGCCCGGGACGATCTCGCCGCCGGCAAAGGTACGGATCTGGAACTTGCCCTCGGTCATTTCGGCAACGCGCTTGGCCACCCGCTCGGCGCCGCCGTAGATGGTGTCCAGGCTCTTGGGAAAGCTCGACGCGCAGCGCCACTTGATCTCGGGGTTGCTCTGCGCGATGGCGGGCGCGGCCAACGTGCTGGCGGCGACACCGACACCGGCGCTGGTGATGAAGGTACGGCGTTTCATGGCGGTCTCCTTGGGTCCTCTCGTCCCGGCATGGGCGCACACCGCCGTTCCGGCCCCCGCAAGGGGAGCGCGGCGTGCGAACCGAAAGGCTGTTGTTTTTGAGGAAGTTGTCTGGCAACGCCGGATCGACGTCACCGTGCGGGTCACGGACCGGGACTGCCGGGGCCGGCGGGCCCCCGTGCCATCGCTGTGCCTTCACACGGATTCGTGGTGACCATGCGCGTGCCTCCCTGTCGCCCGGTGTTCCTCCAACCCTTGACGCCTCATTTGAGGCACCACTTCGGTCGGCGGCACCGAGTTCGTTTTGATAGGACCACTATGCCGGAATCGCGGGTCAGAGTTCAAGCCCAAGCATGGCTGAACCCTACCAATTCGGGAACTATCCGTCGGAAATTCGGCCAAAAGTGAAACGGGGAGCCGAAAGCCCCCCGTTTGCGCGCAACGTTAGGTGTATAGGCTCGCCAATCCGACGGATCGGGCGAAGCGCCCGATCAAGTGAAACGATTGACCTTGGGAAAGCCGTTGGGGGGCATCTTGCCCACGCCGGCGCGGTTGCCCAGCCAGCCGGTCAGGTTGGTGACGTTGAACTGCCGCTCGCCGTGCTTCCAGCTCAGCCCATCGGCGATGGCGAAGACCTTGAGGTCGGACAGGCTGCCGTCTTTGTATTTCTGGAGCTGCACGCCCTTGCCGCGGGCCATCACCGGCACCTGCTCCAGCGGGAAGACCAGCAGCAGGCGGTTGTTGCCGATGACGGCGACATGGTCGCCCTCCGCCGGGATGCAGATCTTGGCGTCCTTGTTGTCGTCGGGGTTGAGGATCTGCTTGCCGGACCGGGTCTGAGCGACGACCTCGTTCTCCTCGACCTGGAAGCCGCGCCCGTCCTCCGACGCGACCAGCAGGCGGCGGTCGGGCTGGTGCTTGAACAGGGTGATGATGTCCGCGTCGTTGCCGAGGTCGATCATCAGCCGCACCGGCTCGCCGAAGCCGCGCCCACGCGGCAACTTGTCGGCGGACAGCGTGTAGAATTTGCCGTTGGTTCCGAAGACGAGGAGCTTGTCGGTGGTCTCGCAATGGACCGAGAAGCCTTCCTTGTCACCCTCCTTGTACTTCACGTCGAGGCGCTCGGCGTCGGTCAGGTGGCCGCGCACCGCGCGAATCCAGCCCTTCTGCGAGCACAGCACGGTCAGCGGCTCGCGCTCCACCATGGCGTCGACGGGGATGTCGATGACGGCCGTGGCCTCGGCGACCTGAGTCCGGCGGTCCTCACCGAAGCGCTTGCGCGTCTCTTCCGTCTCCTTGCCGATGGTCTTCCAGCGCAGGCTCTCGTCCGACAGCAGCTCGGTCAGGCCGGACCTCTCGGCGGTCAGCGCGTCGTTCTCGCGCTGAATCTCCATCTCCTCCAGCTTGCGCAGGTTGCGCAGGCGCATGTTGAGGATGGCCTCGGCCTGCACCTCGGTCAGGGAGAAGGCGCGCATCAGCGCCTGCTTGGGCTCGTCCTCCTCGCGGATGATGCGGATCACCTCGTCCAGGTTCAGATAGGCGATCAGGTAGCCGCCCAGAACCTCCAGCCGGTGGTCGATCTTGGCCAGCCGATGGCGGGACCGCCGCTCCAGCACCTCCATCCGGTGGTCGAGGAAGGCGTCCAGCACCTCGAACAGGTTCATGACGCGCGGGACGTTGTCCTTGTCCAGCACGTTCATGTTCATGGCGAAGCGGATTTCCAGATCGGTCGTCTGGAACAGCGAGGCCATCAGGACTTCGGGGTCGACGTTGCGGCTCTTCGGCACCAGGACGAGGCGCACGTCCTCCGCCGACTCGTCGCGCACATCCTCCAGCAGCAGCAGCTTGCGGTTGGTCAGAAGCTCGGCGATCTTCTCGACCAGCCGGGCCTTCTGCACCTGATAGGGCATCTCGGTGACGACGACCTGCCAAGTGCCCTGCCCCAGCTTCTCCACCTCCCACTTGGCGCGCAGGCGGAAGGAGCCGCGGCCGGTGCGGTAGGCCTCGACCACGTTGGCCCGCGGCTCGACCAGCACGCCGCCGGTCGGGAAGTCCGGGCCGGAGATCAGGGTGACCAGATCCTCGATCTTCGTCGGGGCCGGCTTCTCCTTGCCGGCCAGCGCCGCCTTGACGCAGTCCTGCTTGTGCTTCAGCACCAGCCGCAGGGCGGAGCAGAGCTGGGCGGCGTTGTGCGGCGGGATGTTGGTCGCCATGCCGACCGCGATGCCGCTGGAGCCGTTGGCCAGCAGATTGGGGAAGTTGGCGGGCAGGACCGCCGGCTCGTCGCCGTCGCCGTCGTAGGTCGGGCGGAAATCGACCGCGTCCTCGTCGATGCCTTCCAGCAGGGCCTTGGCGACGTCGGTCAGGCGCGCCTCGGTGTAGCGCATGGCCGCGGCGTTGTCGCCGTCGATGTTGCCGAAGTTCCCCTGCCCGTCCACCAGCGGGTAGCGCACCGCGAAGTCCTGCGCCAGACGGACCAGCGCGTCGTAGACGGAGGTGTCGCCGTGCGGGTGGAACTTGCCGATCACGTCGCCGACCACGCGGGCCGACTTCTTCGGCGGCGTCGAGGGGTCGAGCCGCAGCTGGCTCATGGCGTAGAGCAGCCGCCGGTGCACCGGCTTCAGCCCATCGCGCACGTCGGGCAGCGACCGCGCCATGATGGTGGACAGCGCGTAGCTCAGATACCGCTCGCTCAGCGCGTCGCGGAGCGGCTTCTCCTGGATGTCGAGGACGGGGTCTTGGGACGTCATGGCGCGTGGATACCAAATCTAGCGGCCGCGCGCCACAATGTTCTCGTAACGTTCTCTTAATCGCAGCCGTGCCGGCGGCAGCGGGCCGTTCAGCAGATGACGCTCCAGGAAATGGCCGGTCAGGCGCAGCCCCTCCACCACCGCCTGCGGCCCGCCGCCGCCCAGCCCGATCAGGAATCCGGGCAACGGCAGCAGCCGGTCGCGGTAGGGTTCCCCGGCCGAGGCCGACACCGCGCGCCCGGTGCGCGGGCTGACATAGGCAAGGTAATCGTTGGCCCCGGTGACCGCGCAACGGTCGAGATCAAGCCCGAATCCGAGTTCGGCGAGCAGCCCGACCTCCCACCGCACGTAGGACTCGGCCCAAGCGTCGCCTCCCAGCAGGCCGAACAGAGCCAACAGCCCGTCGAACAGCGCCGGGTGCGGTTGGTGTTCCGGCAGGGCGGCCTCGGCCAATGCGCAGGCGGCGGTCAAGGTCGCGAGTCGCAAGGGGTCGTCCAGGAAGGCGGCGGAGTAGCCCTGCACCACCTCCAGCGTCAGGTTGCCCAGATGCTCCGGCAGGCGCCCGCGCCAGCGCGCCGACACCAGCGTGCCCGGCTCCAGCGCCGCCCGCGTGCGGCTGGACCGCCCTCCCATGACCATGCCGGCGTGCCGCCCATGGTCCCGCGTCAGCAGGGTGACGACCGCAGAGGTCTCGCCATGCGACCGCGCCGACAGCACGACCCCCTGATCGGACCATTCCATAGATCTGCTCCCTTGCGTTGACGGGCCACGACTGACTCGCTTACGGCGCACGGTCCGGCCGCGGGGCGCCCGCGAAACGGGATCGCACGATTTTTCCGCCAGCATGGCGCAAATCCTTCGCAACGGGGCTTCATTTCTCATTCACCATTCGGGCACTATGTTGCGAATGACGGAATGCGGGCGCACCGCGGCGGTGAGGGGGCTTTGAGCAGCACGATCGAGCGATATCTGCTGGCCGAGAAAGCCGGCTCCGAGGGCGTCTGGGACTGGGACCTTCGCAACGATACGATGTTCCTGTCTCCCCGCTTCAAGGAGTTTCTCGGCCTGCCGCCGGGCGAGATCAATCGCCCGGAAGACTGGCTCGACCGCGTCCATCCTGAAGACATCGACTGGCTTTACGCCTCCTTCGAAGGCCAGATGGTCGGAGTCTCGCTGCCTTTCCAGATCGAACACCGCGTCCGCCGCATCGGAGCCGGCTTACCGCCGGAGGACAGCGACGCCAACTGGCGTTGGTTGGTCTGCCGCGGCATGGCGGTGCCCGACGAATCGGGCGACCCGATACGCCTCGTCGGGTCGGTCGCCGACATCACCGACCGCAAGCACGCCGAACGCCAGCTGCGCAAGAGCGAGGAACGCTACGCGCTCGCCGCCGCGGCCAGCAATGATGGGTTGTGGGATTGGGATCTCGATGGCGGGACCGCCTATTACTCGCCGCGCTGGCTGTCGCTTCTCGGGCTGGAGGAAGGCAGCGTCGGCAACAGCCCGGACGAATGGATGGAGCGCGTCCATCCCGAGGACCGCCGTTCGTTGCGCGAGGCGCTCGACGCCCTGGGCGGCGCCAACACCGTGTTCCAGATCGAATACCGCGTGCACCACGCCGACGGCGGCATCCGTTGGATGGCCTGTCGCGGCATCGCCGTGCTGGACAGCCAGGGCCGCCCGGTGCGGTTGGTCGGCAGCCAGGCTGACGTCACCGACCGCAAGTCCGCCGAGCAACGCCTGCTGCAGAGCGAGGAGCGCTACGCGTTGGCCGCCGCCGGAGCCAACGATGGGCTGTGGGACTGGCGACTGGACACCGACGAGGTCTACTACTCCCCGCGCTGGGCGGCCATGCTGGGTTTTTCCACGGACAGCCTGTCCAACCGCATCGGCGAATGGTTCGACCGCGTGCACCCCGACGATCTGGCCGGGCTGCGCACCGCCTTCGACCTGCACCTGTCCGGCGAGCGGGAGAATCTCCAGCACGTCTTCCGCATCCGCGCCGCCGACGGGGACGAGCTGTGGATGCTGGTCCGCGGCCTCGCCGTGCGGGACGGATCTGGGCGGTCGGTGCGAATCGCCGGCTCGATGACCGACATCACCGCCCAGAAGCGGGCGGAGCAGCAGCTCCTGTTCGACGCCTTTCACGACGGCATGACCGGGCTGCCCAACCGCACCCTGCTGCTGGATCGCATCGGGCAGGCGCTGGACCGCAACCGGCGGGCCGGCGGCAAGGCCTTCGCCGTCATCTTCATCGATCTCGACCGCTTCAAGTCGATCAACGACGCGCTGGGCTCCAGCGTCGGCGACCGGCTGCTGAAGACCATCGCCGAGCGGTTGGACGAGACCCGCCGCATGGGCGACACGCTGGCCCGCCTGTCGGCGGACGAGTTCGCCGTTCTGCTGGACGGCATCGACGACGTGGGCGACGCCCTGTCCGCGGCGGAGCGCATGGGCGAGGCCGTCGCGCGGCCGCTGGCGCTGGACGGCCACGAGCTTGTGCTGTCGGCCTCCATCGGCATCGCTCTCAGCGTCTCCGGCTACGACCGGGCGGAGGAGATGCTGCGCGACGCCAGCCTCGCCATGTACCGGGCCAAGTCGGGCGGGCGGGCGCGCATCGACGTGTTCGACAGCAACCTGCGCCGTCAGGCCATGGCCCAGATGCGCACGGAAACCGACCTGCGCACCGCGCTGGAGCAGGACCAGCTCGTCCTTCACTACCAGCCGATCGTCGCCCTGTCCTCGGGACACATCGCCGGGTTCGAGGCGCTGATGCGCTGGCAGCACCCGCAGCGCGGGCTGGTCCCGCCGGGCGAGTTCATCCCGCTGGCCGAGGAGTCGGGGCTGATCGTCCCGATGGGCCGCTGGGCGCTGCGCGAGGCGGCGCGCCAGCTCGCCCGGTGGCAGGCCCGCTTCCCCCGCTCCACCCCGCTGTTCATGAGCGTGAACGTCTCCTCGCGCCAGTTCAGCGACGACGACCTCATCGGGCTGGTCAGCGACGTGCTGCAGGAAAGCGGGGTTCCGCCGTCGAGCCTGAAGCTGGAGATCACGGAAAGCCTGCTGATGAAGGACCCCGCCAAGTGCCGGGTGCTGATGCAGGGCATCCGCGACATGGACGTGCGCCTGTCCATCGACGACTTCGGCACCGGCTATTCGTCGCTGTCCTATCTTCACAAGTTCCCGGCGGACACGCTGAAGATCGACCGCAGCTTCGTCCAGGCCATCTCGTCAGGCGAGGGAAACGCCGCCATCGTGCAGGTGATCGCCACGCTGGCCGCCATCCTGGGCATGGAGGCGGTGGCCGAAGGGGTGGAGACCGAATTGGAGTCGGAGTTCCTGCGCGACATCCTGTGCAAATACGCGCAGGGCTACCTCTACGCCCGCCCGGCCCCCGCCGACGCCATCGAGGCGCTGCTGCTCCGGGATGCGGAGGAACCGCTGGTCCTTCCCAGCCTTGCGTAAGGCTCCGCATCCTCCATCCGCCCCCATCCAACGGACACTTTCCCCAGCACCGCCCTTTGTGCGACTGTCCGCGCTCTTTCATCAGGACAGATCAGGATCTCGCGTTATGGCCGACCGCAACTGCGGAGAATGCACGCTGTGCTGCAAGCTGATGGGCGTGCCCGAACTGAAGAAGCCGTCGGCCAAATGGTGCGTGTCCTGCGACCAGGGCAAGGGCTGCACCGTCTATGAGGAGCGTCCGCAGTCCTGCCGGAACTTCCAGTGCTTCTGGCTGATGGACGAGAATTTCCCCGACGAGTTCCGGCCCGACCGCATCCACGCTCTGGCCGCCTTCAACGACGTGAAGGACAGCTGCGTCCTCCACGTCGATCCGGCCAAGCCGCGCGCCATGTCCAGCCCGAAGGTCAATGCCATGATCGACGCGCTTCTCAAGAGCTACGCCAAGGTGTTCGTCCTGTCCGGCAAGGAAAGCGCGCTGATCCAGCGCTGAAGCCGGTTACGCCCCGCCACCGCCGCCGCGGAAGTTGAGCAGGCTCGGCGCCTTGTCGATGATCTCCTCAAGGATCAGGGAGGCGGTCTCCAGATCGCGCTCCAGGTCCGCGCCGAGCTTGCCGGCGTAGGTGGGGCGCTTCAGCTTCTCGTGGGCGTCGTGCAGGCTGCGCAGTTCCGCGACGAAGATCTCGCGGGCGCCCATCGGCAGGATCGGGTTGGCCGACAGCACGAAGAAGAAGCGCATACTGGCCCGCACCAGAAGGGCGAGCATCACCGTGTCCAGCCGCTCGAACTGGTCGCGCAGGTCGTCGGAACGGGTGTCCACGAGGTTGCGCAACCGCTGCTCGATCAGGATGACCAGCGCCTGGAACTCGCCCACCTTGTCGCGGAATTCGCGGTAGGCGCCGAAGCTGTGCTTGCTCGCCTCATGCTCGGCCAGTTGGGCCAGCTTCGACGCCTCCCGGCACTGGCGCTCCAGCGCGGACAGCAGTTCCTTGACCTCGGCGCGGGTGTATTGGCGCTTGCTCATGACGGCGGAAAGACCCTTCGACGCGACGGCCTGCCCTATAGCACGAAGACAGGCGCCGGTCACCGGGACGCTTCACCGGCGCACCGGGACGGCCACGCCCGGGACGGTCACATCCCCGACGGCCACGCCGCGATCAGTGATCCGCCGCCGCCGGCTTGCCGCCGGGACGCCGCACCAGCGGCATCAGCAGGAGCCCGGCGAAGAACACCCCGGCCATCAGCAGCAGGCAGTCGTTGAAGGTCAGCACCATCGCCTCCCGCTCGACCATGCGGGCCAGCGTCTTCATGGCGGCGGCCTGCGGGTCGGCGACCAGCCCGTCGAACTTGCTCGCCAGCCCGTCCAGCGTCTCCTGCACCAGCGGGCGGGCGAGATTCAGGTTGTCGCCCAGCCGGTTCATGTGCAGCGCCGACCGCTCCAGCAGCACCGTGTTGATCGCCGCCAGACCGATGGCCCCGCCCAGGTTGCGCATCAGGTTGTAGAGGCCCGACGCGTTCTTGAGCTGCTCCGGCGGCAGGGTGCCGAGCGCGATGGTGTTCACCGGGATGAAGCACAGCATCAGCGACAGGCCGCGCACCGCCTGCGGCAGGAACAGCTCCCAGAAGCCCGATTGGTTGGTCAGGTGGGCGTTCAGCCAGACGCCCGTCCCGAACAGGCACAGTCCCATCGCCAGCATGACCCGCAGGTCGAGCTTCTTGGACAGCGCGCCGGCGATCGGGGCGGACAGGAACTGGAAGGCGCCGGTCACGAACATGATCGTGCCGATCTGCAAGCTGTTCAGCCCGCGCACCCGCGCCAGGAACAGCGGCTGCAGATAGACCGCCCCGTAGAGCCCGATGCCGATGATGAAGCTGTAGAGCGAGCCGATGGCGAAGTTGCGGTCCAGGAAGGCGCGCAGCTCGACGATCGGGTTGCCGTAGGTCAGGACCCGCCAGAAGAAGCCGACGGCGGCCACCGCGGCGACCACGGCGAAGATCGCCACATACTCGTCCTGGAACCAGTCCTGGCGCGGGCCTTCCTCGACCACGAACTCCAGGCTGCCGAGGAAGGCGGCCATCAGCCCCAGCCCGATGAAGTCGAAGCCCTTGCGCAGCGCCGGGTTGGGCTTGTCCACGTCGACCAGCGTCCAGACCAGCGAGGTCACGGCGATGCCCGGCAGCACGTTGGCCAGGAACAGCCAGTGCCAGGAGAAACTCTGGGTCAGCCAGCCGCCCAGCGTCGGCCCCAGCGTCGGCGCCATGGTGGCGACCAGCCCGATCATCACCGACACGCCGGCCCGCTTCTCCGGCGGGAACAGGGAGAAGCTGGTGGCGAAGACGGTCGGGATCATCGCGCCGCCGATGAAGCCCTGGAGCGCCCGCCACACGATCATCGATTCGATGCTGGAGGTGAAGGCGCAGGCGACGCTGGTCAGGGTGAAGCCGGCGGCGGCGATGGTGAACAGCACGCGTGTGGAGAGAATCCGCGCCAGCATGCCGGACAGCGGGATCATCACCACCTCGGCGATGAGGTAGGAGGTCTGCACCCACGAGATCTCGTCGGCGCTGGCCGCGAGTCCCGCCTGGATCTCCGACAGGGAGCTGGAGACGATCTGGATGTCCAGGATCGCCATGAACATGCCGACGACCATGGACAGGAAGCCCAGCCAGTCGCGGGTGGTCACCGGGCGCGGCCCGGTGCTGGAAGAGGAAGGAGCCGCCGCGCCCCGGCCCGCGGGGGGCGGGGGAGTTTGGAGCCGGGACGCGGCGGTCTCGCCGCCCGCGTCCGCCGGGGGATTGGCGTCGCAGGCGGAGGGGGTGTCGTCGTTGGTGATGGCGGTCATGGTCGCCCTCTCCAGGACGAAAAAGGTTGGAACGGCTGGGGCTGCCGGAGGGCTCGGTTACTTCGACGCGACCGTCCGGCCGGGAACCAGCGCGCCCATGACGGTGCCTGCGTCGTGCGGCTGCTCCTCGGCGCCGCGGGTGTCGACCTCGGCCACCACGGACAGGCCGGGGCGCAGCAGGCCGGACAGCACGCTGTCGCGCGGCAGGGCGATGCGCACGGGCACGCGCTGGACGATCTTGGTGAAGTTGCCGGTCGCGTTCTCCGGCGGCAGCAGGCTGAATTGCGAGCCCGACGCCGGGGCGAAGCTCTCCACCCGGCCGAGCAGGTGCTTGTCCGGATAGGCGTCCACCTCCACCGTCACCGGCTGGCCGGGACGCATGCGGGCAAGCTGCGTCTCCTTGAAGTTGGCGACCACATAGACGTCGGGCAGCGGCACCAGCGAGAGAAGCTGCACGCCCGGACGCGCGTACTGGCCGACCTGGACGCCGCGGTTGCCGACCACCCCGTCCACCGGGGCGCGGATGACCGTGTTGTTCAGGTCGTTGCGCGCGGTCTGCAGGGCGGCTTCCGCCTGACGCAGCCGGGCGTCGGTCTCGCTGCGGCTGGCGTTCAGCACGCCGACCTGATCCTGTTCCGCGACCAGCGCGGCGCGGCTGCGGGCGGTTTCCGCCACCGCCTTGCGCAGGTCGGCGTCCGCCGTCTCGAACTTCTGGCGGCTGGCCCAGCTGTCGCTGGCCAGCGCGCGGGTCCGGTCGAAATCCTGCTGGGCGCGGCGCTGCTCGGCCTCCGCGCTGGCGACCGAGGCGGCGGCCTGATCGATGATCGCCTTCTGGAGCTGCAGCTTGCTGTCGATGGTGCCGAGCGCCGCCTTCTGCGCGGCGACGTTGGCCTCCGCCTCCGCGGCCTTGGCGCGGAAATCCTGGTCGTCGAGAATCGCGAGCACGTCGCCCGCGGCGACCTGCTGGTTCTCCGCCACCCGGACGTCCCGCACATAGGCGGAGACCTTGGGGCTCACCACCGTGATGTCGCTGTGGACATAGGCGTTGTCGGTCGACTCGAAGAAGCGCCCCTCGGTCCACCACTCCCAGCCGGCGTAGCCGCCACCGGCCAGCACCGCCACCGCCACACCCGACAGAACGATCTTCCGCACGGCCTTGACCATCGTAATCCAGCCCACCCGTTTCGATTCTTTGCCCGGTATGGTCCGGCTTGCCGTCACCTCACCGGAACTGAACCGTTCAGTTTAGTCTTGCGAAAAGATGATCGCGGGCCTACCTGTTGTCAAGAGTGAACTGAACGGTCTAGTTTTAACGTTTGGGATTGTGGTTGAATGCGGAACGCGTTACGGCAGCGGGGACTCGGCGCACGAAGCCCCGCAAGCACCGGCGGCGCCGTGGTAGAACAGGACGCAGGGCCGGTTTCAGGACACCCGGCTTCAGGCCCCCTGGTTTCAGGACATGAGGAACGCATGAGCACGCTGGTCGCCCCCACCCCGGAGGCAGGATCGAAGCCCGCGCAGATCCTGGAGGCCGCCGGAAAGCTGTTCCTGGACCATGGCTACGGCGCCGTCAGCATGGACGCCATCGCCAAGACGGCCAACGTGTCCAAGGCGACGCTCTACGCCCATTTCGGCAGCAAGGACGAGCTGTTCCGCGTCATGGTCGCCCGCGAATGCAAGGGTCAGGCGATGGCCGCCGTCTGCGAGGAGGCGCGCGCGCTCGACATGGCCGACGGGCTGCGCCTGATCGCCCGCCATTTCGTCACGCTGATCCTGTCGCCGCAGGCGCTGGCCGGCTACCGCGTGGTGGTCGGCGAGGCGCATCGCTTCCCCGAGTTGGCGAGCGCCTTCTACGAGGCCGGCCCTGCCCGCACCATGGAGCACATCAGCGCCTTCATGACCGACCTCGACCGCCGCGGTCTGCTGCGCATTCCCGACCCGCAGTTGGCGGCGGAGCAGTTCGTCGGCCTCGTCAAGTCGCACACGCACCTGCGCTTCATGCTGTGCCTGTCGGAGCGCCCGACGGAGGAGCAGTTGACCCGGATCGTCGACGGCGCGGTCTCCCTGATCATCCGGGGCTACGCGCCATAACGGGCCGGCGCTCGGCGCGCGCCTCAGCGGCCGCCGTCGAAGGTGATCATGACCTCCAGCACCCCGGCGGCGTCCGCCTGGACATCGCGGAAGGTGGCGATTTCGCCGGGAAGAATCTGCGGCGGCACCGGCTCGACGGTCCAGTTCCGCAACGGCTGGCGGTCGGCGCCCAGCGCGGTGACCCGCAGGGCCGGCACCGTGCGCATCGTCTCGGAAACGTTGACGATCTGCCCCTCCACCAGCAGGGCCGCCTTGCCGTCCTCGGTCTTCTGTTCCGAACGGACGTTCTGAAGCTGAAGGCCGCTGCCCGGCGGCTCCACCGGCAGGCCGACCGTCTCGTAGAACAGGGCGGCCGGAGGCCACAGCCGCACCACGGTGGCGCGGCCGAGATAACCGGCGGCGCCGATGACCAGCAGAACCGCCAGGAAACTTCCCCAGCCGACCAGGGCCCGGCGCCGCGCGCGGAGGTCCGCCGGAGCCTTGGCGGGCGCCGTCTTCTTGGAGGATGACGTTTTGCCGGGCGGCGGCGGGACCGGATGGAACTCGGTCACCGCGTCGGGAGGAAAGGCGGCTTCATCCTGCGGCGACTGCCACCACATATGGCCGCATTGGGCGCAACGCACCTTCCGGCCCTGCGGACCAACCGCCGAATCGGCAAGAGTGTACCGTGTGTCGCAGGCCGGGCAGGTGATGATCATAGATGCCGATCGTTGTCACCGAAATTGCAGACTGTCCTTATAGGTAGTCATGGGGTGTGAAGCAAGGAACGCACGGGCGCCGCGTGCGGCCCCAACCACGGTCGTCCCGATCAAGGCGATGGCCACGGCAGGGCGGACAGCGGTGGACGCGCCGGCCCCTGCCGGTGCATTGTCCATCCGCGCACCCGGCGGGACGCCGCCGGGGCCTTCCGTTGCGCCTTTGGTGGGACCGTGATCCGTTTCGAGAATGTGGGACTGCGCTATGGCACCGGACCGGAGGTGCTGCGCGACATCAGCTTCACCCTGCCGCCCGGCTCGTTCCATTTCATGACGGGGGCGAGCGGGGCCGGCAAGTCGTCGCTGCTCAAGCTGATGTATCTGGCGCTCCGCCCGTCGCGCGGGCTGGTCACCCTGTTCGGCAAGGACATGGCGCGGGTCAAGCGCGCCGACCTGCCGGCGCTGCGCCGCCAGATCGGCGTTGTGTTCCAGGACTTCGCCCTGCTCGACCATCTCTCGGCGCTCGACAACGTGGCGCTGCCGCTGCGCATGGGCGGCGCGCGCGAATCCGACGTGGTGGAGCACTGCACGGAAATCCTGCGCTGGGTGGGCTTGGGCAACCATCTGAACTCGCTGCCCTCCACCCTGTCGGGCGGGCAGCAGCAGCGCGTCGCCATCGCCCGCGCGGTCATCAACCGCCCGCGCCTGCTGCTGGCCGACGAGCCGACCGGCAACGTCGACGACGGCATCGGCATGCGCCTCCTCTACCTGTTCGAGGAGCTTCACAAGCTGGGCACCACCGTGGTCATCGCATCGCACAACGAGGCGCTGATCCGCCGCTTCGAGCACCCGCGCCTGATGCTGGAGAACGGGCGCTTGCACGTCCTGCCGGCGCACGCCTCGCGCTGGGCCTGACGCGGAGGAAAGGAGACACGCATGGCCCTGCCGCCGCTGACCCGCCGCAACTCCGACCTGCCGCTGGCCAAGGACCCGACCTCGCGCTTCCTGATGTGGCTGACCGCGCTGATGGTCTATCTGGCGGCGCTGGCGCTGGCCGGGGCCCTGCTCGTCTCCGACATGACCCGGCGCTGGGACAGCGGTCTGGCCGGCGGGCTGACCGTGCAGGTCATGCCCTTGCCCGACAGCGCCCAGGCCGCCCCGCTGGATGAGCGGACGGAGGCCGCGCTGACCGTCCTGCGCGCCACCCCCGGCATCGCGACGGCCAGCGTCCTGTCCAGCGGCGACGTCGGCCGTCTTCTGGAGCCGTGGCTGGGCAAGGAGGCTGCCGATCCGCTGCTGCCGATGCCGCGGCTGATCGACGTGATGACCAACGGGCCGGTGGACACGGCGGCGCTGTCGGCGCGCCTGACCTCCGCCGCCCCCGGCGCCACGCTCGACGACCACGCGGTGTGGCTGGCCGACCTGCGCCGCTTCGCCGGGGCGATGCATCTGGCGGCGCTGGGCATCGTGGCGCTGATCGGCGGGGCGGGCGTGATGGCGGTGATCTTCGCCGTGCGCTCCGGCCTCGCCATCCACCGCCATGTGGTGGAACTGCTGCACCTGATGGGGGCCACCGACCGCTATGTGGCGCGGCAGTTCGAATCGCACGTCATCGGCCTCACCCTGCGCGGCGGCATGACCGGTCTGCTGCTGGCCGCCGGCACGCTGGGCGGGATCGGACACGCCGCCGCCGGGCTTCACGCCAGCCTGCTGCCCGACCTCGCCACCTCGCCCTGGTGGGCCGTCGCCGCGCTGGCCGCCGTGCCGCTGGCCGCCTGTCTGCTGGCCGCCCTGACCGCGCGCTGGACGGTGCTGCGCACGCTGGAGTCGATGCCGTGACCGCCCGCCCGACCCGTCCGTCCGGAGGCTGAGGGATGGCCCACTCGCGGCGCGCCCGGGTCCTGCGGGCTTTGCGACGGCTGCTGCTGCTGGCGATGCTGGGCGTGCTGGCGTGGCTCGGCGGGCTGTTCTGGTTCGCCGCGTCGATCCCCCGCACCCCGCCGCCGCCCGGCAGCGCCGAGGCCACCCGCAACACCGACGCCATCGTGGTGCTGACCGGCGGCAGCGGGCGGCTGAGCACCGGGCTGGAGCTGCTGGCCGACGGGCGGGCACACCGGCTGTTCGTCTCCGGCGTCTACGAGGGGCTGGAGGTGCAGGAGCTTCTGAAGCGCTCCCGCCAGTTCCCCGGCGAGATGGAATGCTGCATCACGCTTGGCTATTCGGCGGACAGCACGATCGGCAACGCCTACGAGACGGCGGACTGGCTGCGCGCGCAGGGCTACGGCTCGATGCGGCTGGTCACCGCCAATTACCACATGATGCGCAGCCTCCTGGAGTTCCGCATGGTGATTCCGGAGGTCGAGGTGGTGCCCCACCCCGTCGCCTCCCCCAACGTGCATCTCAACGACTGGTGGCTGTGGCCGGGCACGGCGAATCTGCTGATGACCGAGTACAACAAATACCTTGTGACGCGCCTTCGCTACACGCTTGAGAAGCTGATCGAATCCTGACAAGTTCCCGGCCATGATCTTCCTGCGCTCCCTCGCCTTCAACGTCGCCTTCTACGTGTGGACGGCCGTCGTCTGCGTCGGCATCCTGTGGTCGCTGCTGCTGCCGCGGCGAACCATGATCCGCGTGATCACGTGGTATTTCGGCACCGTCTCGTGGCTGGAGCGCACGCTCGCCGGCATCCGATACGAGGTGCGCGGGCGCGAGCACGTCCCCAAAAGCGGGTCCTTCCTCCTGGCCGCCAAGCACCAGTCGGCCTGGGAGACGATGAAGCTGCACTTCCTCGTCAACGACCCGGCGATCATCCTGAAGCGGGAGCTTCTGTGGATTCCCATCTGGGGCTGGTACGCCGCCAAGTCCCGGATGATCGCCGTCGACCGCGGCGCCAAGGGCCGCGCCGTCGCCTCGATGGTCCGGAACGCCCGCCCGGTGCGGGACGAGGGGCGGCCCATCGTGATCTTCCCGCAGGGGACGCGGGTCGCCGTTGGCGCCTACCGCCCCTACCGGATCGGCGTCGGCGTGCTCTACGACCATCTCAAAATCCCCATCGTGCCGATGGCGCTGAACGCCGGCCTCTATTGGGCACGCAACAGCTTCATCAAGCGGCCGGGCACCGTGATCGTGGAATTCCTGCCCCCCATCCCGCCCGGCCTGGGCCGGGCCAAGGCCATGAAGGAGTTGGAGGAGCGGCTGGAAGAGGCCACCGACCGGCTGGTCGTCGCCGCCGGCGGCCCGGCGACCGTGCGGCCCAAGACGATGGACGCGGTCGCCGCTCCGGTCACGGAAACCGCCTCCTGATGCGCCGCGGCGCGGCCTTCGCCATCCTCGCGGGGCTCGCCCTGTCGATGCCGATGGCGACGGCCGCACAGGCCCAGTCGCAGCCGAGCGCGGAACGCTTCTCCAACGCCGCGGTGACCGGGGGCGTCACCATCACCCGCAAGGCCTGCGCCGCGCTGGAGGCCCAGGAAACCGCCGCCTGGGTCGAGGCGGACGGGCGCGGGGAGTGCCTGCG
>NZ_WHOR01000569.1:0-505 GCF_013340925.1 Azospirillum formosense | reverse complement strand
GCTGGGGCGCGCCGGAGATCGCCACCCGCATGGGGCTGAGCCGCAAATGCGTGCGGTTCTGGCTCAAGCGGTTCAACGAACAGGGCCTTGCCGGTTTGCATGAGGCGATGCGCTCGGGGCGCCCCCCCACCTACACCGCCGAAGAGCGCGGCACGGTGGTTACCACCGCCCTGACCGCGCCCGGTGAGTTGGGCCTGCCGTTCGCCTGCTGGACGTTGGATCGCCTGGTCGCCTACTTGGGTGAACGTGGCGTTGGCATGCGGCGCAGCCGGATCTGCGAGATCCTGCTGGCCGAAGGCCTGAAGTGGCGGCGTGAGGAGACATGGTTTGGCGAGCGTGTCGATCCGGACTTCGCTCGAAAAAGGGGGCTATCGAGCAGCTCTACACCGCCGCCCCCACCGGCAGCGTCGTGATCTGCCTGGACGAGATGGGGCCGCAGGCGTGCAAGAGCTATCCGGGCCAGCGGCTGGTCGCCCCCGCCGGGCCGAAGGCCGAGCGTGCCCGG
>NZ_WHOR01000568.1:0-516 GCF_013340925.1 Azospirillum formosense | reverse complement strand
CGCCACCCCGGCGCCGGCCGGGGCGCCGCCCGATCTGGTCCTCAGTTCCGACCGCGGGCCGCAGCCGCGCTACCGCGCCGGGGAGGCGCTGGTGGTCAAGGTGCAGCCGACGGCCAACGGTTTCGTCTATTGCTACTACCAGGACGCCGCCGGGTCGGTGGCCCGCATCTTCCCCAACCGCTTCCAGCCCGACAGCTTCGTCCAGGCCAACCAGCAGGTGGAGGTCCCGCCGGGAGCGCAGAAGCCCTTCAACCTGCGCATGGACCGTCCCGGCGCCTCCGAGACCATCGCCTGCGTCGTCTCGCCCGACGAACTCGGGACCCGCATCGCCGACCGCTACAAGACCGAGGACCTTCAGCCCATCCCCGGCGCGACGCTGGCGGACGTGGTGGGCGCCTACGGCAGCATCCAGGGGACCAACGTGCGCAGCCGGCAGATGGCCGTGCAGGTTCTGCCCGCCGGGTCGGCTCAACGATAAGGATTGTGGGCCGGCTCACAGCGCGGGGGCGGGGACGG
>NZ_WHOR01000567.1:0-520 GCF_013340925.1 Azospirillum formosense | reverse complement strand
AAGTACGAGCTGGCCGGCGAGGGCAAGTCGCTGGCGCCGGAGCAGATGGTCTCCTACTGGGCCGATCTGGTCGGCCGCTACCCGATCATCTCGATCGAGGACGGCATGGCCGAGGACGACTGGGAGGGCTGGAAGGCGCTGACCGACGCCATCGGCAACAAGGTGCAGCTGGTCGGCGACGACCTGTTCGTGACCAACCCGGCGCGTCTGGCCGACGGCATCAAGAAGGGCGTGGGCAACTCGATCCTGGTCAAGGTCAACCAGATCGGCACGCTGTCGGAGACGCTGGAGGCCGTGGACATGGCGCACAAGGCCGGCTACACGGCGGTCCTCTCGCACCGCTCGGGCGAGACCGAGGACAGCACCATCGCCGATCTGGCGGTCGCCACCAACTGCGGCCAGATCAAGACCGGCTCGCTGTCGCGCTCCGACCGTCTGGCCAAGTACAACCAGCTGATCCGCATCGAGGAGATGCTCGGCACCGCCGCCCGCTTCGCCGGCCGCGGCATCCTCAAGGCGT
>NZ_WHOR01000566.1:0-528 GCF_013340925.1 Azospirillum formosense | reverse complement strand
GATATCGGCGAACTGATCGAAACGGCGGCCGTGGACCTGCTGGCCAGCCGCCTGAAGCCCCCGCTTCAGATCGAGCAGCACCTGACCCTCGCGTTCGAGGAGGCGTACCGGATCGGTGACCGTCCAGTCACGGTCCAGGTGGTCGAGCGCATCCTGTCGCGTCAGCTCGACGACCTTGAACCGCGCCTGACCCGTCACGGCTACAGTGTGCGTTCCCTGGCCGATCAGTTCAGCGTCAAGCCGGCGGAGATCCGGCAGTTTTTGCGCGGTGAGCTGGGAGGCGCCAGAGCGCAGGAACTGACGCAACAGATGCAGGCAGCCGGGCTGCCACTCTGACCGGGCCACCGTCTCACGCAATGTGAGAAAATCCGGATGATTGCGAGCATGCCGCACGGACCGCGAGCGCAGTCGCAGTTAATCTGAGCATAAGCCCCGTCTTGTTCTCACCGATTTCGAGCAGGATTCGGCGATGAAAGCGAGCACGGCCGCCGATGATTGCGAGCAGCCACAGGTAGGGCGGAATGACGC
>NZ_WHOR01000565.1:0-544 GCF_013340925.1 Azospirillum formosense | reverse complement strand
GGTGGTCGGCGATGTGTTCAAGGGCACGGGGGGGGGGGGGGGGCGGGGCGGGGGCCGGGGGGAGCGGGGGCCCCGCCCCCCCCCCCCGGCCCAGGCGTGGCCCCCCGCGCGGGGCGGGATGGTGGCCGGCGTCGCGCCGCGGCCCAGGGCCGGCTGGCCGGGCCTCGTCCCCCCCGCCTGCCGGTGCCGCCGCACAGCGTCCGCCTCGCCCTGCCCGAGCCGATCACCACCGCCGAGGCCATCGCCGAGGCGCTGCGCAGGCTGCTGGCCACCCTCTGCGCCGGGCTGGAGAACACCGGCGAGGGCGCCCGCCGCCTGCGGCTGGAACTGCACCGGGTCGACCGCCGGCTGGAGGACGCGCCCCAGACGCTGGCCATCGGCACCGGCCACCCGGTGCGCCGCCCGGACGCGCTGATGCGGCTGTTCGCCCAGAAGCTCGACCGCGTGGAGCCCGGCCCCGGCCTGGAGCTGATGGTGCTGTCTGCCACCGAGGCCGGCCCGCTCGCCGCCGCGCAGGCCGCGCTGGACGGGACGACGGATGGGG
>NZ_WHOR01000056.1:0-25639 GCF_013340925.1 Azospirillum formosense | reverse complement strand
CACCTATGAAGAGCTTCAGAAGCAGATCGACGACCTGCAGAAGCAGATCGCCAGCATCGCCAAGCCGGCCCGCCCGGCGAAGCCCGAAGGGAAGTGAGCGGCGGCGCCGCCACTGGCATCGACGGCCATCGCATTTACGGTGTTGCAGCGCAGGGCGGGGAAAGTTCCCCGCCCTTTTCTGTTTTTTTGGCACCAGTGGCCCGTCCGGCTGTTTGTCCAACGGAACGGTCCAGAGGAGGAACGCCATGAAGACCGAGCTGCAGATGTCGATGGAACTGGAGGTTGCGGACGCCCAGGACGCCCACCGGTTCGAAGAAAAGCTGCGCGGCTGGCTGCGCCACCAGAGTCAGGTGGTGTCGGTGTCGGCCACCCACAGCGGCGTCGGCAACGACGTCGCGTGGCGGGACGCCCGTCGGGCGGCGTTCGGCTCGCCGTTGCCCAATCCCTTCGCGCCGGGCCGCGGCCGCTGAGGCCTGCCGGTGATCGCCGCCGAAGCGCCCGCCCTGCGCCCCGTTGGCACAGGGCGGGTTCCTTCCACCCCGTGAAAGCGCGTCAGCCGCGGAAAATGTGCGGCACCATCGCCGCGTCGGAGCCGACCCGTGGGTCCGCCGATTCACGGACCGACATGCCCAGGCACTTGTCCCCGATGGTCCAGCAGTGCAGGAGCGCGTGGACGCCCTCCTCCTCGAAGATCGGCGGGGTTTCCATCCAGACCCGCCCTCCCGGATACTCGGCGCTGCCGGTGTCCGAAATGGTGCGGCCATGCGACGTCATGCGCTGGGCCGCGTCGTCCAGCCCGAACAGGCTGCGCTCCGTCACCGCGTCGCAGCCGGCGAGTTCCTCGGGGTCGAGCGCGGCGCGGCACAGGTTCGGATGGCGGGGGTAGAGCGCCCAGAGCGTCGCCAGCAGCCCATGGTTCGACATCGGCCAGCACCACAGCGGCGACAGCATGCTCATGCCGCCCATCCGCAGCTTCTGCAGAAAGGCGTCGTCGGCCAGCCCCTGCCAGGGGTAGATCTTCGCCAGCCAGGAGGCCGCCCGCCCCTCGTCGTCGATGAAGCGCCGGCCGTCCCAGCCCAGGCTCTGCAGCGGCAGCAGATGCGTGGCGATGCCGGCCTCCGCCGCTGTGGCGGCCAGATAGACCAGCTCGCTCTCGCGCATCGGGTCGGGGGTGGCGCAGGCTAGATGGACGAGGCCGCGGCCCGGCATCCCCGCCGCCAGCTCCTCCCAGCGCTCCACCAGCCCTTCGTGCAGGCCGTTGAACTGGTTGGCGTCGCCCATCAGGGCCTCGCGCCAGTTGCGCTGGATGATCGAGGCGGCGAACAGCCCCTCCGGCGTGTCGTAGTTGCAGGCCAGCAGCTTGACCGAATCGCGCCCGTCATAGGCCAGCGTCAGCCGCCCGATCAGCGCGCCGGCCCGCTCGTTCAGCCGGCCGGCCGCCCAATAGTCGTTCCAGGACGCTTCGAGCAGCCGCGCCACGCCGCCGCGCACCCCCAGCCGGGCCAGCGCCCGCCCGTCCACCGTCGCGCGCAGCGCCTCGCGCAGCATGGTGTGCAGCTCGTCGGCGACGCTTTCGATCAGGTCGATCTGATGGGCGGAGAACTCGTACCGCACGTCCTCGCGCCAGAAGGCGCCGGCGTTCATGGCGCGGACGCCATAGGGGTATTTGCGGAGCCCCGGACGCCAATCCGCACGGGGTTTCATGACTGCTCTGCGCATCGTGTGCTTACCGGGCCGCCGGATTCAATCCATGGTTTTGCCCCGCTGCGGCGCGCCGCTTGCGGCCGTCCGGGATTTGGTGGGGGCGGATCATTGCGGCGCAAACGCGCCAACACAAGCGCCTTGCGCGCCCGCCCCTCCGTTTTTCCACGCTTCCCCTCGTGGATCTCACAGGCCGGGTGGAACGCCCGTCAATAGGCGCGGTCGGCCAGCCAGCCCGCGATGGCGCTTTCCATCGCCTCGGCGGTCGGATCGCCGTGCGCCGGGCCGGTTCCCACCATGGGAAGCCGGGCCGCCACGGCGATGTCCTCCGCCGGCGCGCCGGTCCCGACGAACAGGTCGCAGCGCCGCAGCAGGGCGCACAGCCCGTCGAAACCCAGCCGCCCGACCGCGTTCCGGCAGGCCGCCCCCGTCTCTCCGGCGATGCGCGCTGCGGCCCCCTTCGCCGCCTCCTCGCCGACCAGGACCAGCGCGGTGTCGCCCCGCGCGGCGAGGCTGCGGCACAGCTCCGACAGGCTGCCGGCGCCGGCGGACGCGGACAGCCCGACCGCGCAGCGCCAGCGCGCCGGAACGCCCTCGGCCAGCAGCGCAGCGGCGGCCCGCTCGCCGGCGGGGGAGGCCCAGACCTCCGTGACGGGGTCCGGCTCCCCGGCGGCCAACGCCCCCAGCAGGCCGGCGGGAGTCGCCGCGACGTGGGTCAGGAAAGCGTCGGCGTAATAGCCGCGCACCGGCCGACCGACCCTGCAACCGAGGCGGAGCGGCGCGCCGGTGTCCTGCATCAGGCGGTTGGCGAAGCTGGCATCCTCGCCGCGGATCGGGTTGACCGCGAGGTCGAAGCCACCGCGGAACTGCTGGCCGATCTCCTGGCGCACCGCGCTCACCAGGGCGTCGTCGGGCGCCCGCCCCTTCAGCGGCGGCAGGGTGACCCGCTGGTTGACATAGGGGCAAAGGGCAAGCGCCGCCTCCGCGTCCGGCGTCGCGAAAACAGTGATCCGGGCCAGCGGCAAGGCGCGCCGCAACTCCCGCAGGAAGCCCGACGCCCGCAGCACGGCGCCGGCTCCGTCCAGCAGGAACAGGCCGACGTTCCGGATCAGGTCGGTGGGAAAGGGCGGCGGTTCGCCGGGAACGAGCGTGCGGCGGCGGACGGCGGAACCGGCGTCCCGCAGCAGCGCCACCGCCGGGGCGGTCGAGGTGCCCCGTGCCGGCGGCACGAAACCCCAGCTTCCCTCGGCGTCCGGGCGCGCCAGCGGTTCCACCAGGGCATGCTCGGCGCGCGCGACGGTCGCCGCATCGGTCACCCAGGGGAAGAAGCCCCGCAACGGAAGGGTGCCGCTGCCGACCGCTCGACCGGCCGCCTGGAGGGCCTCCCACCGCCCGACCGCGCCGTCGTAGCCGTAATAGATCTCTTTAAACGCGACCTGCTCCCGCGTGGCGTAGGCGAAATGCTGGAAGACCAGCCCGCCCGCCGCCGTCTCCTCGTGCAGGAAGGGGTTGGCCGCGCCGAGATCGACGACGGTGCCATCGGGAAGGGAGCGCGTCAGCCGGGGCGGTTCGTGCGACTGCCAAGCGTCTCCCGGCCGATACCGCCACGTCCGCAGCCATTCGTAGGAACGGTGGTTGCCATAGCTGTCCAGCCTGTCGAGCACCAGGGACGGTCCGACGAAGAAATGGCACAGATACAGCGCTGCGGTGCGCGACGGCGAGTCGAGGAACATACGATGCGCACGGGTGATCTGCTCCACCGTCCACAGCTCGTCCGCGTCGACCTGCCAGAGCAGGCATTCCTCGGTCATGGTGGCCAATGGGGCGGACACCATCTCCAGCTTGCCCCGCCAGAACGTGCCAAGCGGCTTGCGGTAGACCGACACGCGCCCAGGCTCCTGCGCGGCGATCCGGTCCAGATACGCCGAGGTTCCGTCGCCGCTGCGGCCGTCGCGATGCAGATCCTGCGGGACGCGTCCACCTTGCGTCACGCTCCAGGCGGTGTCGTTGACCAGTTCCGCCACCCCCTCCACGACGTGCCAATGCCAGGGGAAGGGCAGTTGGCGGAACACCTCCAGGTGGTAGCGGATGAAGGGATCGCCGTTCAGCACGATGGTCAGGAAATGAACCGGTAGCATGCCCGCAATCCCGTCCTTCGCCCGTTGATCCGGCCCCGCGCAGTCCGCCGGACCTTGTCGGTTCCGCGGGAGCGGTGTCAAGGAAGCCGTGCGACTCCCCCGACGGGTTGCGATCCCCCTCTTGACGGCGGGGGACCCCGCCCCTACCCTGGCGCCGGTTATGGTTCCCCGCGCCCTCCGGTCGCGGGGCTAAGAGGGAAGCCGGTGCGCGCCGCCCCGAAGGGGGAGAAACGGCAAATCCGGCGCTGCCCCCGCAACTGTGAGCGGTGAGCGGCATCGTCCTTTCCGTGTCACTGGCACCGCCTGCGGGAACGGGCGCCGGGAAGGCCGGGCGATGCCGCCTTGACCCGCAAGCCAGGAGACCTGCCGTAACCGAACGTACGTCCTCGGGCGGGGTGCCCCGGTGGTCGCTTGCCGATGTCCGGCCCGACGGCCGCCCGTCCTCCGCAAGCCGTCCCTCCGGTGCTCCCATCCAAGGGGACCAAGGGGGTTGCGATGCCGGTGCCTGCCAGCAACGACGCCCCTCCCAACGCATGGCAGACTCGGAAAGGGCATAGAGCATGCACATCGAACCCGGCGTCGTGGACGGCGCCAAGATCGCTCTCAGCTACGCGACGGCCGCCGGCGGCTTCGCGATGGCCGGAAAGCTGGCGCGCGACGACGTCCGCAACAACGGCGGGGTCGCGCCGCTGGTGCTGCGCAGCCTGATCGCCACCGCGCTGGTCTTCAGCTTCTTCGAGGTGTTCCCGCACCACCCCGTGGGCGTGTCGGAGGTTCACCTGATCCTCGGTTCGACGCTGCTCCTGCTGTTCGGCGCCGGTGCGGCCTCCATCGGCCTCGCCGCCGGCCTGCTGATCCAGGGCCTGTTCTTCGCGCCGTTCGACCTGCCGCAGTACGGCATGAACGTCACCACGCTGCTGGTCCCGCTGTGGGGCATCAGCCTGCTGGCGAAGCGGATCGTTCCCGACGCCACCCCCTATGTCGACCTGAAGTACTCGCAGGCGCTGGCCCTCTCCACCGCCTACCAGGGCGGCATCGTCGCCTGGGTGGCCTTCTGGGCCTTCTACGGCCACGGCTTCACCGCCGAGACCATGACGGAAGTCGCCTCCTTCGGCGCCGCCTACATGACCGTCATCATCGTCGAGCCGCTGGCCGACCTCGCCGTGCTGGCCGTCGCCAAGGCGCTGCGCCGTCAGAGCCAGGGCCCGCTGTTCAACATCCGCCTGCACCAGGGCGCCTGACCGGCTCCCTGGACCGGACGGTTCACGAAAAGGGCGGCGGGGATGACCCGCCGCCCTTTTCCGTTCAAATCACCAGTTCGCCCTTGCGGATCGCCGCGTAGCGGCGGTTCACCGCCCCCCAGTCGACCACGTTCCACCAGGCCGCCAGATAGTCGGCGCGCCGGTTCTGGTATTTCAGGTAGTAGGCGTGCTCCCACACGTCGTTGCCCATCAGCACGGGCACGCCCTCCATGGCCGGGGAATCCTGGTTCGGGCGGGCGGCGATGGCGAGCTTGCCCGACGACGGATCGGCGGTGACGAAGACCCAGCCGCTGCCGAACTGCCCGGCGCCCGCCGTGTTGAAGCGCGTCTTGAAATCGTCGAAGCTGCCGAAGTCGCGTGTGATGGCGGCACCGACCTCGCCGTCCGGGGCGCCGCCGGCGTTCGGCCCCATGATGCTCCAGAACATGCTGTGGTTCGCGTGACCGCCCCCGTTGTTGCGCACCGCGGTGCGGATGCTTTCCGGCAGTTCCGGCACGCGCTTCAGCAGGTCGGCCAGCGGCATCGACTGAAGGTCGCCGTGGTTGGCGAGCGCCTTGTTGAGGTTGTCCACATAAGCCTGATGATGCTTGCCGTGATGCACGCCCATGGTCGTCGCGTCGATGTGCGGTTCCAGCGCGGCGGGGGCGTAAGGCAGCGGCGGCAGCGTGAAGCCCTTGCCGCCCGGGGTTTGGGCCCCTGGTGTTTGGGCCAGGACGAAGCGCGGCGCCACGGCCAGCACCAGCGCGGCGGCTCCGGCGGACAGCAGCAGTTGGCGGCGATCCAGGCGAACGGACATGAGACCTCCCATTGTGTGTTTCGTGCCGAACAGCGGGGAAGCGACAGCCTCAGTGCCCCCCGCGCCTCACTCAACAGGGCAATGGGCGTACCCACTCGGTACCGGCGCACGGTGCATGGCCCGACTCCTACAACCGGACCTTTCCGGCCAAGCCGGCGGATGCCGACCAGGCGACCCCCATCGCCACGGTCCGCCAGCGTCCCAGACGGAATCGGGAGGGCGCCGCCGCCGGCTTCCTGACCGGAGCGACCAGGGGCGCTCCCGCCGCCTCGCGGATCCTGAGGGTGCGGCGTTCCCGCAGCAGCAGGCGCATCACCTCCTCCTCCGTCACCGGCCGTCCGGCCTTGGCCGAGGCGAGGCTGGCGGTGTCCTGGAGGGCGGCGACCTGGGCCAGAGCGCCGGTCAGCCCCTTTGCCGCGGCGGTTTCCAGCGCTTCGCGATGAACGGCGAGAATGAATGGTTTCAGCCCGCGGTCGGGCGATCCGTGCGGCGATGTGGGCATGGCGGAATGGCTCCGGGGACTCGTTCGATCGGGTAAACCATCATCCGACCGATGACGCCGCCACGGCAAAGGCCCCTTAGGATTAACCCGCCACCCCCGTTCGGCGAGGCGGGGGCCGGAAGCCCGGACATCTCAACCCGGCATGACCGCGCAGCGATCACAACGGCATCGTCAGCGTCATCCGCGTGCCGTTGTGCTGGCGGTCATGGTGCAGCATCGCCCCCAGGTTGGACGCCATGGCATGAACGATGCGGGTGCCGAGGCCGGTTCCCTGCGGAGCGCCGCCGGCGGGAAAGCCGACCCCGTCATCCTCCACACTCACCGACAACTGACCGTCGACAGCCACCGCGCGGACACGGATGCTGCCGGTCCGGCCTTCCGGATAGGCGTATTTGCAGGCATTGGT
The DNA here is from genome assembly GCF_013340925.1 of Azospirillum formosense. Classification (GTDB taxonomy): domain Bacteria; phylum Pseudomonadota; class Alphaproteobacteria; order Azospirillales; family Azospirillaceae; genus Azospirillum; species Azospirillum formosense. The sequence continues at coordinate 18,834 of NZ_WHOR01000056.1, read as the reverse complement.
GACCAGCTCGGTGACGATCACCGCCAAGGACACCGCCTTGTCGGTCGGCACCAGGACCGTGTCGGCGGTGACAAGGAACGCATCCGGACGGTGCGAGGCCATGGCGGAGTGCATGTCGGCCAGCAACGCTTTCAGATAGACGTCGATTTGGACGGAGCGCGTGTCGCCGGAGGTGTAGAGACTCCGGTGAATGCCGGCGATCGCCGTTATGCGCGCCTGGGTTCCCTCCAGGGCGGCACGGGCCAGGGGATCGGAGAGGCAGGACTTTTGCAGTTGGACGAACGCCGCCACCAGCGCCAAGCTGTTGGCGACCCGGTGATTGACCTCCTGCAGCAGCAGCTCGGCCCGGTCCCGCGCGGCGCGCACCTGCCGTTCCGCCAATTCCCGTTCCCGGCGGAGCTGGGCTTTCTGGATCGCCTGCTCGATCGCGGCGACCAGCAGATCGAAAAACCCGTCGCCGTTCTCTTTGGGGACATAGTCGGAGGCGCCCGCCTTCAGCGCCGCAACCGCGACCCGGGTATCGCCGGCCCCGGTGACATAAACGACCGGCGGCGCATCCGCACCTGCCAGCAGCGCAGGAAGAATGTCCAACCCGATCGCGTCCGGCATCTCGTGATCCAGGCCGACCACCGAAATGCCGCCCTGCGCCACGCGGGCCAAGCCTTCCTGGCCGCTCGCTGCGCATTCCACCACATAACCGCGCCGTCCGAGCTTCCGTTGCACCAGTCGGGCCAGGGCGATGTCGTCATCGATGTAGAGGAGGCGGACGGCCGAATCCATCATGCTTCCGCCTCGGGAGCCTGGATGGCCGTGAAGAACCGGCCCAGTTGCCGGATCGCATCGCCGAAGCTTTCGTAGTTCACCGGCTTGGTGATGTGGCCGCTGGCCCCCAGATCATAGCAACGCTGGACTTCCTGCCGGTCGTCCGTGGTCGTCAGAACCACCACGGGAAAGCGCTTCGTGTACGGGTTGGCCTTGACCTTGGCCAGAACGTCGCCCCCCGTCATGTCCGGCAGGTTCAAATCGAGCAGAATAAGAAGAGCCCGCCCGGCGCTCGCCCGGCCGGTTCCGTCTTGACCGAACAGATAGGCGAGCGCGGTCGTGCCGTTGGTGAAGGAAACGATCTCATTGGTCATCCCTCCCCGGCGGATGTTCTTCTCGATCAGCCGGGCATGGCCTTCATCGTCCTCGATCATGACAATGCACGCCGCCAGTGGGTCACGCGTCATCAGCCAGCCTTTGCAGGGACAGGGTCGGGCTTTCAGGAAGGCTTATGCGAAAGACACTGCCCTGTCCAAGAATCGAGTCGACGGTGACCTCGCCCTCAAGACGCCGCACCATGGTCCGGACGTAGGCCAGCCCGATTCCCTCTCCGGGTCGATCCTGCACGCCGGAACGGCGGAACAGTTCGAAGATGCGCTCGTGATCCCCCGGCGCGATCCCCCGCCCGTTGTCGATGACTTCGAAGACCTGGCGCTTCGCCTCGGCGTATCCTCGGATCTCGATCCGGCCGGGCCGGGCCGGATCGAGATACTTGATCGCGTTGTCGATCAGGTTTCCGAAAATCTGCTCCAGGGCGAGCCGGTCGGACACGACGGTGGGCAGGGAGCCGGCGATGTCGATGACGCACCGCAACTCGCTGGCTTGGTGATGAACGCTGGCCACGGTGTTCTCAAGGAGGGCCCGCGTGCAGATGGGCTCCAGGGTCAGCGTCCGGCTGCCTTGGCGCGACAGGACGAGAATGGCGTTGATCAGGCGGTCCATCTTCGTCGTCGACGCACGGATGAAGCCGATGGCTTCCGGCAGGTCCTCGTTCGCCACCCGGCGCGCCTCTGCCGCCATGGCGTCGTCCTGACCCGCCGGCTGGCGGTGCATATGGGCGCGCAGGCTTGCCAGCCCCTCCTGAAACTCGCTGGTGAAGCCCATCACGTTCACCAGCGGCGCCCGCAGGTCGTGACTGACGATGTAGGCGAATCTTTGAATTTCATCGTTGGCTCTCCGCAGGGCGACGGTGCGTTCCGACACGCGCTGTTCCAGGGAATCGTTGAGAGCCTGGATCGCCTGCTGCGCCTGCACGAGATTGCGGGTGTGATGCAGCACGATCCACACGGCCCCGCCGACCACCAGGAGAATGAACAGACCGCCCAGTGTCGCCACCCAGCGCGACATCCCGGCCTGGCTGTTCAGCGCGGCGAGCTGGGCGGCGAGCTGAGCGTCGGCCGGCATGATGAGATCGGCGAGTGAACGCCGGGCATCGTCCATCAACCTCATCCCGCGGCCCGTGCGCACGATGGCCAAGGCCTCGTCCCTGCGTCCCGCCTGCATCAACGCGATGGTTTCCGCCAGTTCCTCCCGCTTGGCCGTCGCAAGAACGGCGAGGCGCTCGACAATGGCCGACGCACCGGCATCCCCTTCGGCGAAGCCGCGCATCCGCGCAATGGTGTCGTTGACCGCCTCGTTGGCCGCCTCATAGGGCTTGAGGTACCGACGGTCCCCGGTAAGGAGGTAGCCGCGCTGCCCGATCTCGGCATCCTGAAGCTGGCTGAGAAGCGTCCCCGCGGCAACCCGCGTTGCGGTCATCCGCCCGACGGCCTGGGAATAGTGCCCTGTGCTTTCCGCCAGCCACCCCGACATCGTCACGATTCCCAACAGCGCCACCGCGCCGGCGAACAGCATCAGCAGGGATCGGCGGGTGACGGTGGCGCTGGATGTGGACATCGCGGGCGGTTGATCGGAACCAGGTCTGGAGGAGGCCCGAATGCTAACGCGCCACCAAGGGCAAGCAACCAAAAAGCGATGATGTGGTCCTCGCCGCCCTGCGACAGGCTGACTCCAACCCCTGGCCGCTACCCAGCCCCTCCCCGCTGCGCCATTCCGTCACCGCCTGCCCGACCCGCAAGCGGTTGATGTTCGCCTCGCCCACTTTGGCCGTCACCGTCAGTCGCTCCAGGTCGGCGATGTCCAGAAAGGACTGGCCGCCCCTGTCAAAAACAGTCTTCGATTTCTATTCCGCGACTTCAATCTCCACCGCTGCGTTAAAAATTATTTGATTACTAAGTAATTTTCGAGCAGGCCGATGAATCGCTTATTGCCATTTGATTGTGAAACGGGAATTTGTTAAGCAATTTGCAACCCAACGGAAAGGGTTGGAAATCATGAGTGCCATCAGCGCCACCGGTTCACCGATGGGCAACCTTCCGCCTGCTCGTGCAACCCCTCATACGACGACGGACGTGTTCGTGAAGAAGGCCGACACCGCCGCCGCGAGCGGTTTCAGCCCGTCTTCCAAGGTCGAATTGTCTGATCGCGCCAAGGCGCTGATGGCGAAGGCGGAGCAGGAGCGCGCCGTTGCGAGCCAACTTGCGGCGCATCTGGCGGGGGGCGGCCGCAACGCCGCGGCCATGATCCCGGCTTCCATCAGCCCTATGGCCATGACGCAATGGGCCGACAGCGGCGCGCCGTCCAAGCCGGGCGCATCGGGGCCGGCGTCGGACGGCATCGCCGCCGTCAAGGAATGGGCGAAGTCGGATGTCTTCCGGAATGCCGCCAAAGCCGTTGCGGACGATCAGGTCCGGGCCCTCGTTCGCGACGGCCAGCTTTCCCAATTGCCTGCGCTCGATGACGATCAGCTGAACCAGTTGAGCGAGGCGGAGAGAAACATCTACGGCACGGTCAGGTCTCTCCAGGGGCTTTACGACGGGATGCCGAAAACGATGGACCAAGCTCTGGCCGACCGGAAGAAATTGGTCCTTGAAGCATACCCGGATGAAATCAGCCGCATGAGAAACGGACTTGCCTCCGGTTCCCTGAAAAAGGAGGACGGATGGGACGACATCATCGCCAGCCGTGAAGCCGAACTCGCCGCCGCGCAACAAGGAACGATGAAAATACACGCCGTGAGCGACTCCAACCTCGTGCAGTCGAAGAGCGAGTTCACGGTCTCCCACGATTCCAATGGGTGGAGCGCCAATGGGATGACCGTGAACGGCAACGCCTCCGCTTTGCAGGAAGCGTTCGGCACCAAGAACATGCAGGTGGGATCCAGTCCCTACACGGGCGACTACGTGATCACGTGGTAAGCTCGTGTGTCGCACGGATGGCGCGCACATTTTTTCACAGTATAAAAATGTGTAAAATTCCGTGGTGACCCTTCATTTCCCACGACATGGCTCCCTTTCCGGAAAGCGGCGTGCTAGGGTTCGGTCCGGCCTGTTGAAGGAGCCATGACCGGACCGACGACCGGGCCGGTCGGGAACATCAGGACATCTGTGCCATGAACCACATCGTCGCCCCCTGCCTCAAGGAACAGGGCCTCAAGGAACAGGGCCTCAAGGAACAGGGCCTCAAGGAACAGGGCCTCAAGGAACAGGGCCTCAAGGACCAGAGCCTAAAGGAACTGGACCGTCCGGAAACCCCTCTTCTGGAAGGCGTGGACGGCATGTGGGCGATGCTGCGCGCCGAGGCGGAAAGCGTGGTCGTCAAGGAGCCTTGGCTGCGCCCCTTCATCGACACCGCCATCCTGCTGCACCATGACTTCCCCTCAGCGCTGGGCAGCCTGCTGGCGCGCAAGCTGGGCGACTCCTACATCTCCGCCGACCAGCTCGCGATGCTCGTGCGCTCGGCCGTCGCCGACGCGCCCTGCATCGTGGAAGAGGCCTGCTCCGACCTCCAGGCCATTTGCACGCGCGACCCGGCGGCGGACAACTGCCTGACGCCGTTCCTGTATTACAAGGGCTTCCACGCGCTGGAATGGCACCGCATCGGCCACTGGCTGTGGCGGCGCGAGCGGCGCGACCTCGCCCACTTCCTGCAAAGCCGGGTGTCGGAGGTCTTCGCGGTGGACATCCACCCGGCGGTTCCGGTCGGGCGCGGCGTCTTCATCGACCACGGCACCGGCGTGGTGATCGGCGAAACCGCGGTGGTCGGCAACGACGTGTCGATCCTTCAGGAGGTCACGCTCGGCGGCACCGGCAAGGAGCATGGCGACCGCCACCCGAAGGTGCGCGACGGCGTCCTGCTGTCGGCCGGTGCCAAGATCCTGGGCAACATCGAGATCGGCAGCCGCGCCAAGGTCGGGGCCGGCAGCGTGGTGCTGAAGGACGTGCCGCCCTGCGCCACCGTGGTCGGCGTCCCGGCGCGGATCGTCGGCTGGTGCCGCGACACGGTGCCGGCGCTCGCCATGGACCAGACGGTGCCGGAGCCGGAATATCACATCTAGTGGCCCTGGCCGCTCCGGAACTCCGGCGCGGTCATCTCCTCGCGGGTCAGGGCGATGAACAGGTCCACCACCGGGCTCTTGGAGCGGTTGGCGTCGAAGGCCACCTGGAAGGGCGCCTGATAAGACAGCACCTTGGGCAGCAGGACCCGCAGCCGCCCGGCCTTGACGTAGGGCGCCGCATAATGGTCCGGCAGATAGCCGAGATAGGCTCCGGACAGCACCAGCCGCGCCGCCCCCTCCATGTCGCTGACCGTCGCCTTGGGCGTTGAAATCGCGAAGATCTTCAGGTCGCGCGATCCCCAATAGCTGCGCGCGACCAGCCGGTAGCGGCGGATCTCGTCGAGGTCGATGGCCTCGTCCGGCTGGGCGAACAGCGGGTGCCCGTCCGCCACGCAGAAGTGGATCGTCTCGTTGTAGAGGTCCTGGTAGGACAGGCTGGGCACGATGCGCGGGAAGCTGGCGATGGCAAGCTGGAGTTGCCCGCCGATGACGTCGCGCAGAAGCTCGTTCGGCGGACGCACGTTGATGATCAGCGAGACCTCCGGCGCCGCTTCGGTGAAGCGGGCGAAGACGCGCTCCAGCGGGGCGCGCGGGTCGGTCAGCGTGTTGTCCACCAGCCCGACCGCCAGCGTGCCGGTCAGCCGCTCGCGCAGGCCGCGCACCCGGCCGCGAAAACGCTCCAGCGTGTCGAACACGCGCCGCGCCTCGTCATAGACCGCCTGCCCTTCCGGGGTGAGCTGGAATCCCGAGCGTCCCCGCCGGCACAGCCGCAGGCCCAGCCGCGTCTCCAGATCGGCGAAATGGGTGGATATGGTGGACAGCGACAGGTTCAGTTCGCTCTGCGCCGCACTGAATCCGCCGGCCTCGACGATGGTCATGAACAACCGCAACAGGCGCAGATCCACGGTTTCCAGCTGAATCATCGCCACGACGCCCGCCCTCCCCTGCCCCACCCGCCGGGTCCGGCACGCCCGATACTTCGACCCGGATCGAAGTAAGATACAAAACTTTCTGATTTTCGGGCAACGGCGCCGGGCGTCTAATGACCGCAGGCCGCAATGCTGGCCTCACGAACAGATAAGCTCGTCCGCAAGGAAAGGTCGCATCCATGAACGAGACGACGGGTAAGCAGGGACTTCACGCCGCTTTGGCCGGCGGCATCAGCCGGCGCGCCGTTCTGGCCGGAGCGGGCACGCTGGCCACGGTGGCCGCCATCGGTTTTCCGAACATCGTCCGCGCCCAGTCGAAGACGCTGAAGGTCGGCGTCTACGGCGGCTACTTCAAGGAATCCTTCGAAAAGCACATCTTCCCGGAATTCTCCAAAGCCACCGGCATCGCGGTGGAGGCCATCGCCGAGCCGACCGGCGAAGCGTGGCTGGTCCAGCTCGAACAGGCGGCCCGCGCCCGCCAGGCGCCCGCCGACGTCTCGATGATGTCGCAGGTGGCGATGCTGAAGGGGGCTTCGGCGGAGCTGTGGGCGCCCTTCGACCTGTCGAAGATCCCCAACGCCGCCAAGGTCGTCCCGCACCTCGTCAACAAGTACCCGGACGGCAAGGTCAGCGGCATCGGCGCGGTGTCCTGGTACATCACGCTGGTCACCAACACCAAGAGCTACCCGCAGGCCCCGGACAGCTGGGCGGCCCTGTGGGACCCGGCGAACAAGGACAAGCTCGGCCTGCTGGCGCTGGTCAGCAACAGCTTCCTGCTGGAGGTCACCGCGGCCACCTTCTTCGGCGGCACCAAGCATCTCGACAGCGAGCAGGGGCAGCTCGACTGCTTCAAGAAGCTGGCGGAGCTGAAGTCCAACGTGAAGCTCTGGTACCGCGACGAGGCGCAGTTCGAGGCCTCGCTGAAGTCCGGCGAGATCCCGATGGGCCAGTATTACCACGACGTGACCGGCCTCGCCGCCGCGGACGGGCAGCCGGTGCGCTCGACCTTCCCGAAGGAGGGCGGCATCCTCGACTCCGGCAGCTGGGCGGTCACCCGCGCCTCCAAGGCCGGCGATCTCGCCCACGTCTTCGTGGACTACATGTGCCAGCCGTCGATCCAGGCCCTGCTGTCGCGCAAGGTCGGCACCGCCCCGACCATCGACCGCAAGATGACCGACCTGACCGACCAGGAGTTCGCCGCCGTGTCCTCCGACATCGCGCCGATCATCCCGCGTTACGACCTCTACACGAGCAAGTCCGACTGGCTGAACCAGAAGTGGACGGAAATGATCGTGGGTTGAGTGAAGGCCCTTCTCCCCTCTGGGGAGAAGGGTTGGGATGAGGGGGCGGCCGCAGGCCGACCACGCACTGCAATAAGGCTGCGTTGACGCCCTATGGGCGCCCCCTCACCCTAACCCGGTCGCTCGCAAGCCTCGCGCCCTCTCTCCGCCTTTGATCGCCTTCGGCGCTCAACCGGCCTTTGGCCGGCGGCTCCGAGCCCCAGAGGGGCGAGGGAACATAGGTTCCATCAAGACAAAGCCATCCCATGTCAGCCCTTGTCCTCGACGGTCTCACCAAACGATACGGTCCCGTGACCGCGGTGCACGGCGCGTCGCTGCGCATCCCGCACGGGCAATTCGTCTGCCTGCTCGGCCCGTCCGGCTGCGGGAAGACGACGCTGCTGCGCATGATCGCCGGGCTGGAGGACCCCTCCGGCGGACGGCTGGTCATCGACGGGCGCGACATCACCACGGCCCCCGCCCACACGCGGGAATTCGGCATGGTGTTCCAGTCGCTGGCCCTCTTCCCGCACCTGACGGCGGGGGAGAACATCGCCTACCCCCTGCGCATCCGCGGCGCCACGAAGGCCGAGCAGCGCAAGCGCGCCGACGAGCTGCTGGAGCTGGTGCGCCTGCCCGGCGTGGCCGACCGGCCGGTCTCCAAGCTGTCGGGCGGGCAGCGGCAGCGCGTCGCCATCGCGCGCGCGCTCGCCCTGTCGCCCAAGCTGTTCCTGCTGGACGAGCCGCTGTCGGCGCTCGACGCCAAGCTGCGCGAGGCCATGCAGATCGAGCTGAAGCAGCTTCAGCAGCGGCTGGGCATCACCACCATCGTCGTCACCCACGACCAGCGGGAGGCGATGACCATGGCCGACCTCGTGGTGGTGATGTCGCAGGGCCGCATCCATCAGGCCGCCCCGCCGATGGAGGTCTACCGCCAGCCCGCCGACGCCTTCGTCGCCGACTTCATCGGCATGACCAACCTGCTGGAGGGCGAGGTCACCGCCCCCGGCACCGCCGCCGTGCCCGGCGGCACCCTGCATCTGCCCGACCTGCCGCCGACGGGCCGTGTCCTGCTGTCCGTCCGGCCGGAGGACGTGATCGTCCATCCCGCCGGAACGGACGGGCCGAACCGGCTGACCGGCACGCTGTCCTTCATGCGCGACCTCGGCGCCAGCGTGGAATTCCGCATTGACGTCGCCGGGCGGGAGATCGTCGCGCTGTCCCGCCCGCAGGACCGCCCGCCGGTCGCCCCCGGCGGCACCCTGGCGGTGGAGTTCCCCCCGGCGGCCTGCGTCGTGCTGCCGCCGATGGCGGAGCGCCCGCAATGATCCGCCGCGCGCCCCGCGGTCTGGCCGAGCACGCGCCGATCCTCTTCCCGGCGCTGATGCTGGTCGTCTTCTTCGTCATCCCCTTCAGCCTGATGATCGCGGTCAGCGTCTTCCGACGCGTGCCCGGCGGCTTCTACGAGCCGGACCTCGTCTTCGCCAATTACGAGCGGTTCCTGACCGCCTTCTTCGGCGGGGTGATGTCCTTCTCGCTGGGGCTGGCGGCGCTGGTCGCGGCGCTGTCGGTGGGCATCGCCTTTCCCTTCACCTATCGGCTGGTCAAGCTGTCGCGCGGCGCGCAGATCCGCTGGCTGGTCTTCCTGCTGTCGATCCTGTCGCTGTCGGAAGTCATCATCGGCTTCGCCTGGTCCACCCTGCTGTCGCGCACGGCGGGCATCACCAACCTGTTCGTGGCGCTGGGCCTGATGGCCGAGCCGCAATCGCTCAGCCCCAGCTTCGGCGCGCTGTTGGCCGGGCTGGTCTATCAGGCCTTCCCCTACACGGTGCTGGTGCTCTACCCGGCGCTCGCCCGCCTCGACCCCTATCTGGAGGAGGCGGCGCGCACGCTCGGCTCCTCGCCGCTGCGCGCCTTCTTCACGGTGGTGGTGCCGGCGCTGCGCAACACCATCGTGGCGACCACGATCATGGTGTTCGTCTTCGCGCTGGGCTCCTACCTGCTGCCGCAGCTTCTCGGGCGGCCCCAGCATTGGACGCTGTCGGTGCTGATCACCGATCAGGCGATCTACCAGTCCAACATGCCCTTCGCGGCGGCGATGGCCGTCTTCCTGGTGCTGGTCAGCCTCGCCTTGGTCGGGCTGGCGCTGCTCGCCGGGCGGCGGGAGGAGACGGCCTGATGCTGATGCGCGCGCTGAATTCCCTGGCCGCCGGCCTGATCGCCCTGATCCTGGCCGCCCCCATCCTGGTGGTGGCCGGCGTCTCGGTGAACGAGAAGAAGTCCCTGACCTTCCCGCCGCAGGGCTTCTCGCTCGCCTGGTACGCGGAGGTCTTCACCGATCCCGGCTGGCGCGGCGCGCTGATCACCAGCCTCGTCGTTGCCACCCTGTCGGCGGCGCTGGCGGTGTTGATCGCCTTCCCGCTGGCCTGGTTCCTGTGGCGCTGGCGCGCCCCCTGGGCGCGGGCGTTCGAGGTGCTGGGCATGACGCCCTTCATCCTGCCGCCGGTCATCACGGCGCTCGGCTTCCTCAGCTTCTGGGCGGCGGTCGGCGAGTACGGGTCGCCCTGGACGGTGGTGGTCAGCCACGCGGTGTTCTTCGTGACGCTGCCGCTGGTCACGCTGTCGCTGGGCTTCGGCGCGGTGGACCGCTCCTATGTGGAGGCGGCGGCGACCATGGGGGCGGACGACCGGACGGTGCTGCGCACGGTGGTGATGCCGCTGGTGCGGCCCTATGTGATCTCCGGCTTCGCCTTCGCCTTCGTGCTGTCGCTGAACGAGTACATCGTGGCCTACATGGTGGTCGGCTTCACGCTGGAAACGCTGCCCATCAAGATCTTCAACGCGCTCCGCTACGGCTACACCCCGACCATGGCCGCCGTGACGGTGCTGTTCGTGTCGCTCACGGCGGTGGTCTTCGGGCTGATCGCGTGGTTCGGCGACCTGCCCCGCCTTCTCGGCGCCTGGGCCAAAAACGACTGACCCTTTTCCTTTTTGAAGAGATCCGGACGATGATCGACCCTCAGAAGCTTGATCGTTTGCGTACGAAGTACAGCGGCTCCGGCGGCGACGACTTCCACGATCCGGAGTTCCAGCGGGTGGCCGCCCTCCAGTTCTCCGGCGGCAAGCGGGTGCAGCCCTTCGCCGGGGTGTCCACCCTGCTCGACGCCCCCTACCGCCCCGACGCGGCCGACGCCGCGGACTTCGGCGGGCTGGACATCGCGCTGATCGGCGTGCCTATGGACCTGGGCGTCACCAACCGGGCCGGCGCCCGCCTCGGCCCGCGCGCCGTGCGCGGGATGGAGCGCATCGGCCCCTACGAGCACGCCCTGCGCATGGTCCCGGCGGCTTCCTGCAAGCTGGCCGACGTCGGCGACGTGCCGCTGTCCAGCCGCTTCAGCCTGGAGGCCTGCCACGGCGACATCCTGGCCTTCTACAACCGCGTGATGGACGCCGGCGTCGTCCCGCTGTCGGTGGGCGGCGACCATTCCATCACCTATTCGATCCTCAAGGCGCTGGGCCGCGAGCGTCCGGTGGGCATGATCCATTTCGACGCCCATTGCGACACCGGCGGCCCCTACGAGGGCGCCAAGTTCCACCATGGCGGCCCGTTCCGGCAGGCGGTGCTGGACGGCGTGCTCGACCCGGAGCGCACGGTGCAGATCGGCATTCGCGGCAGCACCGAGTATCTGTGGGAGTTCTCCTACGACAGCGGCATGACCGTGATCCACGCGGAGGACATTCCGGAGCGCGGCATCGCCAGCGTCATCGAGACGGCGCGCAAGGTGGTGGGCGACGGGCCGGTCTACGTCTCCTTCGACGTGGATTGCCTGGACCCGGTCTTCGCCCCCGGCACCGGCACCCCGGAGGTCGGCGGCCTGACCACGCGGGAGGCTCTGGCGCTCCTGCGCGGGCTCGACGGGCTGGACATCATCGGCGGCGACGTGGTGGAGGTGGCGCCGCAGTACGACGCGACGACCAACACCGCCCACGCCGGCGCGCAAATGCTGTTCGAAATCCTCTGCCTGTCGGTGCGCGCCCTCGCCAACCGCCAGAAGCAAGGCTGACGCCATGCGGCTGAGCCTGTTCCAGGCGGACGCGGAGCCCGGTGCGCCGCACCGCAACCTCGACCGTCTGGAACGGGCGGCGGCAGAGGTGGCGGGGCGCGGCTCCGCCCTGCTGGTCGGGCCGGAAATGGGCCTGACCGGCTACGACATCGGCGCGGAGACGGTGCGTGCCCTGGCCGAGCCGGCGGACGGGCCGATGGCCGCGCGGGTCGCCGCCATCGCCCAGCGCCACGGCATCGCCATCCTCTACGGCTATCCGGAGAGGGGGGAGGACGGCGCCGTTTATAACGCCGCGCAGCTGATCGGGGCGGACGGGCGTCCCCTGCTGAATCAGCGCAAGGCGCATCTCTACGGCGATCTCGACCGCGGCTCCTTTGCACCAGGGGGCGACGCCTTCCCGACCGCGGAGGTCGGCGGGATGCGGGTCGGCGTGGCCATCTGCTACGACGTGGAGTTCCCCGAGCTGGTGCGCCGCCACGCCCTGGCCGGGGTGAACGCGCTGCTGGTGCCGACCGCGCTGATGACGCCCTACGAGGTCGTCGCCACCACCATCGTCCCCGCCCGCGCCTTCGAGAACGGGATTTTCGTCGCCTACGCCAACCGCTGCGGGCGCGAGGGGACGTTGCGCTATTGCGGACTCAGCAGCGTGGCGGCGCCGGACGGATCGGTGCTGGCGCGGGCCGGCGACGGGGAGGCGCTGCTGACCGTCGATCTCGACCCCGCCCTGCGCCGGGTCGGCACACATCTGGCGGACCGCCGCCCGGACCTGTACGGTGCGGTCTTCAGCGCGCCTGGGAAGGGCGGTTCGTAGAGGAAGCACAGGACACATGCCGGTCACCATCGACGACATTCACGCCGCCGCCGAACGGCTGGCCGGACGCATCAGCCGCACGCCCTTCCTGCGCTCGGAAACCCTGTCGCAGATCACCGGCGCCGAGGTCTGGGTCAAGCTGGAGAACCTCCAGTTCACCGCGTCCTTCAAGGAGCGCGGGGCGGCGAACCGGCTGCTGCACCTGACGCCGGAGGAGCGGCAGGCCGGGGTGATCGCCATGTCGGCCGGCAACCACGCCCAGGCCGTGGCCTACCACGCGAAGCGGCTGGGCATCGCGGCGACCATCGTCATGCCGCGCTTCACCCCCTTCGTGAAAGTCAAGCGCACGCGCTACCACGGCGCCACCGTCATCCTGGAGGGTGATTCCCTGGCCGAGGCGGCGGCCTTCGCCCACGACCTCGCCAAGCGGGACGGGCTGGTCTTCGTCCATCCCTACGACGACGACGCGGTGATCGCGGGCCAGGGCACCGTTGTGCTGGAGATGCTGGCGGAGGTGCCGGACCTCGACGCGCTGGCCATCCCAGTGGGCGGCGGCGGACTGGCGGCGGGGGCGGCAGTCGCCGCCCGCGCGCTGCGCCCCGGCCTGGAGGTCGTGGGCGTGGAGGTGGAGACCTACCCCGCCGCGGCGCAGCGCCTCGCCGGGCAGCCGGTCAAGGTCGGCGGCCCGACGGTGGCCGAAGGCATCGCCGTGCGCGACGTCGGCGACCGGCCCATGGACATCCTGAAGCAGAACGGCTGCGACGTGGTGCTGGTGCCCGAGGCGGTGATCGAGCGCGCCATCGCCATGCTGATCGAGGTGGAGAAGACCGTGGCGGAGGGCGCCGGGGCCGCCGGTCTGGCCGCCCTGCTCTTCCATCCCGAGCGCTTCCGCGGCAAGCGGGTCGGCCTGATCGTGTCGGGCGGCAACATCGACACGCGCACGCTCGCCAACGTGCTGATGCGCGGCTTCGCCCGCGACGGGCGCCTGATCAACCTGGACATCGACGTGGCCGACCAGCCCGGCGCGCTGGCCCAAGTGGCCCGCATCGTGGCGGAGTGCGGCGGCAACATCATCGACGTGCAGCATCAGCGCCTGTTCGGCGCCTTCTCCGTCAAGTCCGCCGAGGTCGCCCTGCTGATCGAGGTGGAGGACGAGGGCCACGGCGACCGCATCACCGAAGCCCTGCGCGGCGCCGGTCTGCCCGTCCGCAAGGCGGTGGTGGCGGAAGCGGCGCAGCCGCTGTCCAGCGCGCGGCCTTGACGCAAAAGCCTGCCCACGGATTGCGCAGCCTGCCCGAGTGTCGCCGCCTTTCGCGGCACATCCGGGCGGACCCCACCACGATCCTCCGCCCCGCCGGTTGTGGCACAGGCCATGCACTTCGCGCCTGTTCATTCGCGGAGGTCATGGATCATGTCATCGGTGGAGTCATCACAGCCAACCCATCCGGTTGACGAGAAGCTTCCGCTGCTGCGCCTGCTGGCGCTGGGGATGCAGCATGTGATGGTGATGTATGCGGGGGCCATCGCCGTGCCGCTCATCATCGGCGGCGCGCTGAAGCTGCCCAAGGACCAGATCGCGCTCCTCATCAACGCCGACCTGTTCGCCTGCGGCATCGTCACGCTGATCCAGACGCTGGGCTTCTGGAAGTTCGGCATCCGCCTGCCGGTGATGATGGGCGTCACCTTCGCCGCGGTCGGACCGATGGTCGCCATGGCGGGGAACCCGTCGCTGGGGCTTCTCGGCATCTACGGCGCGGTGATCGGGGCCGGCGTCTTCGCCACGCTGGCCGCCCCGCTGGTCGGCCGCCTGCTGCCGCTGTTCCCGCCGGTGGTGACGGGGACCGTCATCGCCATCATCGGCATCTCCTTGATGCGGGTCGGCATCACCTGGGCCGGCGGCGGGGCCGGGAACCCGAATTTCGGCGATCCACTCTATCTTGGCGTCGCGCTGTTCGTGCTGGCGGTGATCCTGCTGGTGACCAAATACGCCAAGGGCTTCTGGGCCAACATCTCGGTCCTGCTGGGCATCGTCGCCGGCTTCGCCCTGACCATGGTTCTGGGGCTGGTCAGCTTCGACGGGGTGGGACAGGCCAAGTGGGTGGACGTGATCCACCCGTTCCAGTTCGGCATGCCGGTGTTCGAGTTCTGGTCGATCCTGACCATGTCGCTGGTGATGATCGTCGTGATGATCGAATCCACCGGCATGTTCCTGGCGGTGGGCGAGATGGTCGGCCGCCCGGTGACGCCGGAGCAGCTGACCCGCGGCCTGCGCACGGACGGGCTGGGCACGCTGATCGGCGGTGTCTTCAACACCTTCCCCTACACCTCCTTCTCGCAGAATGTCGGGCTGGTCGGGATCACCGGGGTGCGCAGCCGCTGGGTCTGCGTAGCCGGCGGCGTCATCCTGGTCGCCTTCGGCCTGTTCCCGAAGCTCGCCCACGTCGTCGCCTCCGTCCCCGCCTATGTGCTGGGCGGGGCCGGGCTGGTGATGTTCGGCATGGTCGCGGCGACCGGCATCAAGATCCTGGCGAAGGTCGACTACACGACCAACCGCGGCAACATCTACGTCGTCGCCATCAGCATCAGCCTGGGCATGGTGCCGCTGGTCGCCGACAAGATCTTCCAGAAGATGCCGCCCTTCCTGTCGCCGCTTCTGCACAGCGGCATCCTTCTCGGCACCATCGCGGCGGTCCTGCTGAACCTGTTCTTCAACGGGCTGGGCAAGGCGACCGGCGAGGAGTTCGTCGCCGCCGCCAAGACCGCGGAGGCATAGCCCTCTCCCGTCCCGGGAGAGGGAGGGACCCGCCACGCAGTGGCGGGAGGGTGAGGGTTCGGTGAGGAGCAGCGCCCTGATCCTTGGCTTTACCCTCACCCGCCCGCTTTCGCGGGCACCCTCTCCCCGAAGGGGAGAGGGAACTCAGGACGCTATTTCAAACTCTTACGCCGCCGGCTCGCTGCCGTAGACGGACTTGGTCTCCAAGAACTCCTCGAACCCGACCTCGCCCCACTCGCGGCCGATGCCGGACTGCTTGTAGCCGCCGAAAGGGGCCGCGAGGTCGATGGAGGCGCCGTTCAGATGCACCATGCCGGTGCGCAGGCGCTTCGCCACCGCGCGCGCCTCGTCCACCGTGCCGGCGTAGACGTAGCCGGACAGGCCGTAGAGCGAGTCGTTGGCGCTGCGGATCGCCTCCTCGATGTCCTCGTAGGGGCGGATGGTCAGCACCGGGCCGAAGATCTCCTCGCGCATGATGGTCATGCCGTCGGTGGCGCGGCTGAAGACGGTGGGCTTGGCGAAGAAGCCGCGCTCCAGCCCCTCCGGACGGCCCGGACCGCCGCACAGCAGGGACGCCCCCTCCTCGATGCCGGCCTGGATCAGGCGCTGCACCCGCTCGTACTGGCGCTGGTTGGCGATCGGGCCGACGCCGGTGCGGTCGCCGCGCGGGTCGCCGACCACCAGGCGGGCGCAGACCTGGGCGGCGATCTTTTCCGCCTCGTCCAGGCGGGAGGCCGGGACATACATGCGCGACGGCGCGTTGCAACTCTGCCCGGTGTTGGACATCATCGACCGCACGCCGTGGGTCACCGCCTTGGTCAGGTCGGCGCTCTCGCAGATGATGTTGGCGGACTTGCCGCCCAGTTCCAATGACACGCGCTTGATGCTGTCGGCGGCGTTGTGGGAGACCGAGGCCCCGGCCCGGGTGGAGCCGGTCAGCGACACCATGTCGACCAGCGGGTGCGAGGCCAGCACCGGGCCGACCACCGCGCCGTCGCCGTAGAACATGTTGAAGACACCCGCCGGCACGCCGGCCTCGTGCAGGATCTCCGCGAAGATCCACGCCGAATAGGGGGCGAACTCGCTGGGCTTCAGCACCATCGTGCAGCCGGTGGCGAGCGCCGGGGCGACCTTGCAGGCGATCTGGTTGATCGGCCAGTTCCACGGCGTGATCATCGCGCAGACGCCGACCGGCTCGCGCAGGATGCGGGTGGTGCCGCGGGTCCGCTCGAACGGGTACTCGCGGGCGGCCTCCAGCGCGGTCTTGAAATGGGCCAGCCCCATGAAGGCCTGCGCCGGCTTGGACAGCGCCGCCAGGGGCGCGCCCATCTCCTCGGTGATGGCGTCGGCCACCTCGTCCATGCGCTTCTCGAAGAGCGCGCAGACGGCGGCCAGCAGCTCCAGCCGCTCGTTCAGGGGGGTGCGGGAAAAGCCGTCGAAGGCGGCGTGGGCGGCCACCACCGCGCGCTGCGCGTCCTCCGGCCCGCCGAGCGCAACGGTGCCCGACACCTGCTCCGTCGCCGGGTTCAACACCTCCATCACGGTGGCGCCCGCCGCGGGTTCGGTCCAGGCGCCGCCGATGTAGAAGGATTGGCAGGTCTTCATCTCTAATCCCCTTGCTCTCTTCGTTGGCATTTTCGGGTGAAACGATCCTGCCCCGTCAGGCGCCTTTTGCCAAAGCTTTCCATCGGGAAAATCCGGATAGGTCAGAAGACCGGACCCTGTTGACAGTTCAATGGTTTCACGGTCTGATCGTTGAACACATACGTGCCGCCGCCCCACTCGCGGCGAGCCGAACGACAAGAATCGGGCCGCAAGAACCGTGGTCCAAGGGCTGGGAGCCTGCTTCACGGGTACACTTCAAACGTACAATCAGGGGGACGAGGGATGGCCTTAGGTGATCGGCGTCTTGCGGATGTGCTGCGTTCCGGAACCTTGAAACACGTCCTGCCGGCGGCGGCAGCCCTGGCCCTGCTGGCCGCGGCCCCGACACCGTCGCAGGCCGCCACCCTGACGGTGGGCACCTCGGCGGAGCCGAGCGCGCTCGACCCGCACTACCACAACCTCGGCCCCAACACGCGCGCCCGCAAGCATGTGTTCGAATCGCTGGTCAGCATGGACGCAAAGATGCGGCTCCAGCCCGAACTGGCCGAAAGCTGGCGCGCCGTCGACGAGACGACCTGGGAATTCAAGCTGCGCAAGGGGGTGAAGTTCCACGACGGCACGGAGTTCACGGCGCAGGACTTCGTCTACTCGGTCTGCCGCATCCCGAACGTCGCCAACAGCCCCTCCTCCTTCACCGTCTACACCAAGGGCATCGCGGGGATCGAGGCGCCGGACCCGCACACCCTGATCATCAAGACCGGCAAGCCCTACCCGCTGCTGCCGGTGGAGCTGTCGACCTTCGGCATCATCTCCGCCAAGGCGGCGGGCGGCGAGGCCGTCACCTTCGACAAGGCGGGCTGCAAGGCCGATTCCTGGCCGACCACCCAGGCCTTCAACGACGGCTCGCTGATGATCGGCACCGGGCCGTTCAAGCACAAGTCCTACACCAAGGGCGACCGGCAGGTGCTGGAGCGCAACCCCGACTACTGGGGTCCGCAGGCCGCCTGGGATACGGTGGTCTTCCGCCCGATCACCAGCGACGGGCCGCGCGTCGCCGCCCTGCTCGCCGGCGACGTGGACATGATCGAATCGCCTCCGGTGCAGGACATCGAGCGGCTGAAGTCCGCCCCCAACGTCTCCCTGGCCCAGGCCCAGTCGAACCGCGTGATCTATCTGGCGCTGGGCGTCCAGGACACCCCGCCGACCATCACCGGCACCGATGGCAAGAACCCGCTGAAGGACCCGAAGGTGCGCAAGGCGCTGTCGCTGGCGGTGGACCGCGACGCCATCGTGAAGCGCATCATGATGGGGGTGGCGGAGCCGGCCAACCAGTATCTCCCCGCCGGATTCTACGGCAACAACCCGGAGGTGACGGTCGCCACCGACGCCAACAAGGCCAAGCAGCTCCTGGCCGAGGCCGGCTACCCGAAGGGCTTCCAGCTCACCCTCGGCACGCCGAACGACCGCTACATCAACGACGACAAGGTGGCCCAGGCGGTCGCCCAGATGTTCACCCGCATCGGCGTGCAGACGCAGGTCGACGCGACCACCGCCAACGTCTTCTTCTCCAAGCGCAACAAGCAGGAATACAGCGTCTTCCTGGCCGGCTGGGGCGCCGATTCGGGCGAGATGTCGTCGCCGCTGAAGGCGCTGATCGCCACGCCGATCAAGGAGAAGGGCTACGGCACCACCAACTACACCAGCTACTCCGACCCGGAATTGGACGGGATGCTGGACACGGCGCTGGCGACCGTGGACGACGCGAAGCGGGAAAAGCTGCTCCAGGCCGCGGTGAAGCGGGCGATGGACGCCGACATCATCATCCCGCTGCATTACGAGGTGACGGTCTGGGCGATGAAGAAAGGGCTGAGCTACGAGCCGCGCGCCGACCAGTACACGCTGGCGCAGAAGGTGACCCCCGCGAAGTGAGCGTTCATCCCCTCTCCCCTCTGGGGAGAGGGTGCCCGCGAAGCGGGCGGGTGAGGGTCGTGCAAGGATCAGCGCCCTTATCCTTGGCTTCGTCCCCCACCCCCCCCCCCCGTGGCGGGGGCCGCCCCCCCCCCCCCCTCCCGCGGTGGGGGGGAGGGGCCGCCCCCCCCCACACCCCACGCGCACGCTGGCGCCGACGGCTCTCTCTCCTGCCCGCTGCGCGGC
>NZ_WHOR01000564.1:0-546 GCF_013340925.1 Azospirillum formosense | reverse complement strand
GCAACGGAGGCAGCCAACCACGGTCAGGTCAGCGACTGGGGTGAAGTCGTAACAAGGTAGCCGTAGGGGAACCTGCGGCTGGATCACCTCCTTTCTAAGGAAAAGCCGGCCCGTCCAATCGGGCCGCAGCCACGACGAAGCCGCCGCCGGCGCATCCCTTCTCACGGATCTCATCGTTGCCAACCAAGTGATGAGCTTGGGCAGCGAGGGGCTAGTAGCTCAGTTGGTTAGAGCGCGCGCTTGATAAGCGTGAGGTCGGAGGTTCAAATCCTCCCTGGCCCACCACCCATCAGGCCATCCATTAAGTTTGGAAGCGCGCTTGGTACCGACATGGGGGCATAGCTCAGTTGGGAGAGCGCCTGCTTTGCAAGCAGGAGGTCGTCGGTTCGATCCCGTCTGCCTCCACCAGTGTTCTGGTGCCGAGGCGATGGTGGTCTTCCAGGGAGATCCGTCAGAAGGAAACGCAACACGGAAACGTGAGCTTCGGCTCTCCCCAAGCGGGAGGACTGGAGCGGGATCATGGACAGTGTGAAGACGATTGTTAAG
>NZ_WHOR01000562.1:0-574 GCF_013340925.1 Azospirillum formosense | reverse complement strand
GGACCCTTGCGGACGGCGCTGGTGGGGTTGAGGCTGCCGATGTTGCCGCTCTCCGACCCGGCGTTGGGGTCGATCACCGCGTTGATCAGCGTCGGCCGGCCGCTGTCCATCGCCGCGCTGACCGCGCGGTACAGCTCGTCCGGCGTCGTCACGTTGACGCCCGCGCCGCCGAAGGCCTCCATCATCTTGTCGTAGCGCGAGTCCGGAACGAAGACCATCGGCGACGGGTCCGACCCGCCCGTCGGGTTCACGTCCGTCCCCTTGTAGATGCCGTTGTTGTTGAACACCACGATGCACACCGGCAGGTTGTAGCGGCAGATCGTCTCCACCTCCATGCCCGAGAAGCCGAAGGCGCTGTCGCCCTCCACCGCCAGGACCGGCTTGCCCGACTCCACCGCCGCCGCCACCGCGAAGCCCATGCCGATGCCCATCACGCCCCAGGTCCCGACGTCCAGGCGCTTGCGCGGCTGGTGCATGTCGATGATCCCGCGCGCCAGGTCCAGCGTGTTGGCCCCCTCGTTCACCAGCAGCGCCTCGGGCCGCTCCTGCACCACCCGGCGCAGAGCGCCCAGCG
>NZ_WHOR01000561.1:0-575 GCF_013340925.1 Azospirillum formosense | reverse complement strand
CCTTCATGATGTTGGGCAGCGAGGCGTAGCGCGGCTCGTTCAGGCGCAGGTCGGCGGTGACGACCGCCGGCAGCGTCAGCTGCACGGTCTCCAGGCCGCCGTCGATCTCGCGGGTCACGGTGACCGAACCGTCGCCCGGCACGACCTTGGAGGCGAAGGTGCCCTGCGGCCAGCCCAGCAGGGCGGCGAGCATCTGGCCGGTCTGGTTGCAGTCGTCGTCGATCGCCTGCTTGCCCAGGATGACGAGGGTCGGGCCCTCCTTGTCGACCAGCGCCTTGAGCACCTTGGCAACGGCCAGCGGCTGCGTCTCGGCGTCGGTCTGGACCAGGATGCCGCGGTCGGCGCCCATGGCGAGGCCGGTGCGCAGCGTCTCCTGCGCCGCCGTCGGGCCGACGGTGACCACGATGACCTCGGTTGCCTTGCCGGCTTCCTTGAGGCGGACGGCCTCCTCGACGGCGATCTCGTCGAAGGGGTTCATGCTCATCTTCACGTTGGCGGTCTCAACGCCGGAACCGTCCGCCTTGACGCGGATCTTGACGTTGTAATCGACCACCCGCTTGACCGGGACGAGGACC
>NZ_WHOR01000560.1:0-578 GCF_013340925.1 Azospirillum formosense | reverse complement strand
ACGCGGCGGTGGGCGGCACGACGGCGCTCGCCAGCCTGACCACCGACGCCGACGGCACCACCAGCCTCAAGTCGGTGACGACCAGCGGCGCCCAGACCTACAACGACGCGGTGACCCTGGACGGCGCCTACAACTCGCTCAACAGTCCGATCGCCTTCAACGGCGAGACGACGCTGGCCGGGACGACGCTGGTGGACGCGGGCTTCGGCACGATCACCTTCAACGGGACGGTCAACGGCGCCCAGGACCTGACGGCGATCTCGACCGGAGCGATGGTGTTCAACGCGGCGGTGGGCGGCACGACGGCTCTGGCCAGCCTGACCACCGGCGCGGGCTACACCAGCCTCGTCGACGTGACCACGACGGGCGCCCAGAGCTACGGCGGGGAAACCAGCCTGATCGGCACCTACGCCACCGGCAACGGCGCCTTCACCGTCGAAGGCCCGGTGACTCTGGCGGGGGCCGCCACGGTCAACGCCGGCAGCGGTGCGGTGACCTTCAACGGCACGGTGAACGGCGCCCAGGCGCTGGCCATCAACGGCAGCGGCGCCACGCAGTTCAACGCGGCGGTGGGCGGC
>NZ_WHOR01000559.1:0-578 GCF_013340925.1 Azospirillum formosense | reverse complement strand
AGTAGCGCGTCTCCGGCGCGTCGTAGAGCGCCAGATTGACCGCGATCGGCACCGACGCGTCCTTCAGCGTCAGGTGCGCCGGCTGGTCCTCCTCGTGGTTGGTGTTCGACAGGTACACCGAGGACAGACGGTCGAACGACACCACGCCATCCGGCTTGGGATAGGCGATCTTCGGCATCTCCGACGCCTTCTTCAGCGTCTCGTGGTCGCCATGCCGGTGGTGCAGGGTCCAGGGCGACTTGCCCTTGGTCGCCGTCTCGTAGGCCGCGTTGGCTAGCCCCGCCCACAGACCCTTCTGAAAGCCGGGGCGGATGTTGCGCACAGCAAACAGCTCCGACCACACCCAGGACGCCCTCAGCTTCTCCGGATAGGCCACCGCCTCGCGCGCCGGCGCTTCGGCCGACAGCAGCTCGTGCACCGCCTCGGCCGCCAGCATGCCCGACTTCATCGCGGTGTGGTTGCCCTTGATCTTGGGCACGTTGAGGAAGCCCGCCGCGTCGCCGACGATCAGACCGCCGGGGAAGGTCAACTTGGGGATCGACTTGAAGCCGCCTTCGTTGAGCGCACGCGCGCCGTAG
>NZ_WHOR01000558.1:0-578 GCF_013340925.1 Azospirillum formosense | reverse complement strand
CATCCCCTGCCGATCCACTTCTTCACCATCGTGCTGAACGGCGAGCCCTTCATCCGCTACCACGAGCGGGTGTTCGCGGAACTGCCCTTCGACTGGCACTGGCACGTCGTGGAAGGCGTGGCCGCGCTCAAGCACGACACCGGCTGGAGCCTGGCGGCGGGCGGCCGGGTGCTGGACAGCGTGCACGACCAAGGGCGCAGCAACGACGGCACCTCGGCCTATCTGGACGAGCTGGCGGCCCGCCACCCGGACCGTGTGACCATTCACCGCAAGCCGCCGGGGACGTTCTGGGACGGCAAGCGCGAGATGGTCAACGCCCCGCTGCCCCACATCGCCACGCCCGGCCTGCTCTGGCAGATCGACGCCGACGAGCTGTGGACGGCCGAGCAGATCCGCACTGTCCACGCCATGTTCCAGGCCGACCCCAAGCGCACCGCCGCCTATTACTGGTGCGACTATTTCGTCGGGCCGGAGCGGCTCATCAGCACCCGCCACAACTACGCCCAGAACCCCCAGCAGGAATGGCTGCGCACCTGGCGCTTCGAGCCCGGCATGACCTGGGCCGCCCATGAGCCGCC
>NZ_WHOR01000557.1:0-578 GCF_013340925.1 Azospirillum formosense | reverse complement strand
AGTAGCGCGTCTCCGGCGCGTCGTAGAGCGCCAGATTGACCGCGATCGGCACCGACGCGTCCTTCAGCGTCAGGTGCGCCGGCTGGTCCTCCTCGTGGTTGGTGTTCGACAGGTACACCGAGGACAGCCGGTCGAACGACACCACCCCGTCCGGCTTGGGATAGGCGATCTTCGGCATCTCCGACGCCTTCTTCAGCGTCTCGTGGTCGCCATGCCGGTGGTGCAGCGTCCAGGGCGACTTGCCCTTGGTCGCCGTCTCGTAGGCCGCGTTGGCCAGCCCCGCCCACAGGCCCTTCTGGAAGCCGGGGCGGATGTTGCGCACAGCAAACAGCTCCGACCACACCCAGGACGCCTTCAGCTTCTCCGGATAGGCCACCGCCTCGCGCGCCGGAGCCTCGGCGGAGAGCAGCTCGTGCACCGCCTCGGCCGCCAGCATGCCCGACTTCATCGCCGTGTGGTTGCCCTTGATCTTGGGCACGTTGAGGAAGCCCGCCGCGTCGCCGACGATCAGACCGCCGGGGAAGGTCAGCTTGGGGATCGACTGGAAGCCGCCTTCGTTGAGCGCACGCGCGCCGTAG
>NZ_WHOR01000556.1:0-579 GCF_013340925.1 Azospirillum formosense | reverse complement strand
CCGGCATCCACCTGATCATGGCGACGCAGCGCCCCTCGGTGGACGTCATCACCGGCACCATCAAGGCCAACTTCCCGACCCGCATCAGCTTCCAGGTCACCAGCAAGATCGACAGCCGCACCATCCTCGGCGAGCAGGGGGCGGAGCAGCTCCTCGGCCAGGGCGACATGCTCTACATGGCCGGCGGCGGCCGCATCACCCGAGTCCACGGCCCCTTCGTCGCCGACGGCGAGGTCGAGCAGGTGGTGAAGTTCCTGAAGACGCAGGGCGAGCCGAGCTACGTCGACGCCATCACCGAGGAGGACGACGAGGACGGCGGCTCCTTCGACGACGGGTCGGGTGCCGGCGGCGGGTCGGGCGACGACCTCTACGACAAGGCGGTGGCGGTGGTCTGCCGCGAGCGCAAGGCCTCGACCAGCTTCATCCAGCGCCAGCTCCGCATCGGCTACAACTCCGCCGCCCGGCTGATCGAGCGGATGGAGAGCGAAGGCGTGGTCAGCAAGCCCAACCACGCCGGCAAGCGCGAGGTGCTGGCCCGCAACATCGAGGAGTGAGTGGGCGCTGGCCCCCACCCTAACC
>NZ_WHOR01000555.1:0-585 GCF_013340925.1 Azospirillum formosense | reverse complement strand
CCGAGACGGTGCAGATGAACATGACCATCATGACCCAGAAGACCGGCGTCTGCAGCGCTTCCTTCAGCGTGTAGTCGCGGCGGGACTGCAGGACCTTGGTCGAGGCCTTCACCTGATCCTTCTGCGGAGCGCGCAGGAAGAAGGCGGCGGCGATGATGATCGCACCCTGCAGCAGGCCGAACCAGAAGAAGGTCGCCTGATAGCCCGAGGAGTGGATCATGTTGGCGATCGGCAGGATCGTCAGGGCCGAGCCGGCGCCGTAGCCGCCCGCGGTCAGGCCGACGGCGAGGCCGCGCTTGTCCGGGAACCACTTGATCGCGCTGTTGACGCAGGTGGCGTAGACGCAGCCGACGCCGATGCCGCCGATGGCCGAACCGACATAGAGCATGCCGAGCGAGCCGGCGTAGCTGTCGACGATCCAGGAGAGGCCGGTCATCACGCCGCCGAAGGCGACGATGACGCGGGGGCCGTAACGGTCGATGAAGTAGCCTTCGATGGGGGTCAGCCAGGTCTGGACGACGACGAAGACGGTGAAGGCGGTCTGGATCGAGGCGCGGGTCCAGCCATGGGTGGCCTGGATTTCCG
>NZ_WHOR01000055.1:0-25921 GCF_013340925.1 Azospirillum formosense | reverse complement strand
GCACCTCCACGGCCCGCCGGCGGGTGCTGTCCGGCACGGAGTAGAGATTGCCGCCCACCGAGACCATGCCGTCGCGGGTGACCCGGCGCTCCAAAGCGAGCACGCTGGTGAACGGGCCGGCCGGCAGCGGCTTGAGATGGGTTCGTTCCTCGGCGAAATGCTCGACCACGACGCGCTGGGTGGTGGCGTGCAGACGGACATTGGCGACTTGGCCCAGCCACTGGGTGAACTGGGCATTCAGGTCATCGAGGTTGCGGAAGCTGCGGGCCAGGAAAAAGTCCTCGCGCACGTAGCGGAAGGGGCGCTCGACCTTGCCCTTGGTCTTGGCCCGGTAGGGTTTGCAGGCCTTGGGCAGGAAGCCGTAGTGAGCGGCCAGGTCGAGGAGCTTGGCGTTGTAGGCGATGCCTCGGCCCGGCTGGTCCGGGTCCTCGGCCTCGCCGAGCACGGCCGTCTTCATGCGGTCGTAGAGGATCTGCTCGGGCGCGCCGCCGAAGGCCTCGAAGGCGGCGATGTGGCAGCGCAAAACGGTCGGCAGGTCCTGGCGGGCGACGAAGCGGGCCCACATCATGCGGCTGTGGCCGAACACCATGGAGAAGAGCCAGACGACCCGCTCCGCCTCGGGCTCGTCGGTGAAGGTGGTCTTGAAGAAGGCGAAGTCGACCTGGGCCTGCTTGCCGGGCGGGGTTTCGAAGCGGCGCTCGAAGGCCGGGGCGGGTTTGGGGCGGATGGTGCGCACCACCGCCTTCAGGATCGTGTAGCCGCCTTCATAGCCACGTTCGCGGATTTCGCGCAGCAGCCGCTTGGTGCTGAGTTCGGGGTAGGCCTGCAGGCGTTCGCGCAGGTAGGACTCGAAGGGGCCGACCAGCGTCGGCCGCGGTGGCCGGGGCTTGTAGGCCGGCGGTTCCAGCCCCTTGGCGATGTATTTGCGGATGGTCTTGCGGTCATGGCCGGTGCGGCGCGCGATCGCCGACACCGACATGCCCTGGCGGGCGAGATCGAGAATCATGACGAGTTCCCCAAGTCTGACCACGCACGCCTCCCTCCGTCGATGGAGGGGATCATGGGCGAGCGACGGCCGCATGGCTCCGGGGCGTACGCCCGGAGCCATGCCGTTGCGTCAGCCTGGGGATTTTTCAGCCGCCACTTCTGGGGAGTATTCAACCGGCGCTGACACTATACTAATACCCTAAGTTCAGACTGCCCCGGAACGTCATAAAATCTTCATGGACTCGCTGTGGAATGATCTTCTTATATTCCTTGAATGACATTCTTGAAATTGATCATCTGATGGCGCTGATAAGCGGAAAAAATTTCTCGAGATTCTGCGCTGAGGCGTCTGGTTGTATTTTCATTAATGTTCTGCATGTGGTCAACCAACATTTCGATAGAGCTGGCATTATGTTGTGTGTAGAGACTTGGTATGCCAACCATGCCGTCTGCTGTTGAAAAAAAAGGACGCCCAAAGGAGAGGGCCTCTATAGATTTAATTTTTAGTCCAGTGCCTCCTAGCATAGGGTTTACGACGATGTCCACGTTTCTGTAAAAATTAGAGACGCTGTCAAGAATACCTGAGGCATTGAATATTGTGTTCTCATTCTTTATTACGTTGCATATCGGCCCTGCAACTTCAAAATTGAATTTTTTTACTAATTCAGGCCGCTTCTCTAGGGCTGCATGCAAATACAGAAATGAATTAACATTCCAGGGGTTGCTGCTTGCAATATACCCAATAGTCATTTTACGTTGATTTGGCCTTAGGGGTAGAAAATTAGGAGGCGTAACGAAGCCAACAACCTCTACTTTTGACAGACCAAGTTCCTCGAAATACTTCTTCTCTTCGTTTTGGATTGCTAGGACGATGTCCGCCCGCTGTAGGCCGCGCAGTTCTTCCTGCTGGCTTGTATAGTACCATTCAGGTTTCAAGCCTGCCGCGATTGAGCGCAGGTGACGATCGCCAAAAACATCGTGTGTATCAATGATTTTGATAAGGTTACTGGGCAAGCTTTCCAGAACGCCAGAAAACCAGACATAATTGACGATCACCGCTTGATAGTTCCATCGGCGGTGCAGCCCTGCAGCCACATCGCCAACCTGGGGATCATACCAATCGTCGAGTCCGAAATGGCTGCCCATGGTCATGCTGCGTTTCAGCGGACGACAAGAAACACTGTGAAAAAAGTCCCAGCAACTTTCCATTAGCACCCGTTGGGCCCCGTCCAATCCTTCAAGGGTGTAGTACAAAAAATGAACCTTGTAGCCTAATATTTGTAGCATACGGCACAGTCGGAAAATCCGCTGGCTGTTCCCTTGAAACTGAGGGTGGGTTGGAATGGGGGAAACGACGAGTATATGCATGATTTAAGCGTCTATCCCTTGGATTTGGCAGGAGCTGATGCAGAGGCCGAGGCGACGAGGGTCTTCGTTGGATGGTTGGACCGTGTTGCCGTAGGCCAGTCGCAGTTCACACCATCCTTTCCGGTGATCAAGCGGAGTTTCAAAACTTACGCTCAGAGTCCAGCCTTTTGATCCTTCGATCGTCTGGTGGTTGACCGGCTTACCGTCGATATACAGGCGTAGAGAATTGATTATTTCTGATCTTATGGCATTCATGACCTGCAGTACTAGCCTCATTCGCCCGGTTTGCTCGAGGGGGAGAAACACTCGCGCTTCCGGAAAAGGCCCGCTCCAACGCCAATGATTGTATCCGTCGCATTCCGGAGAATAAAAGCCTTCGCACACTACGCGGTCGTCGAAGACAATATGCATGGAGCGATTTTGCGGAGCCCGCTGCAGGCGTGTCGCAGATGCCCGGATCAGTGCCGCAATTAGAACATCGTCATCGGACAACGCGCCGGACGGTGGCGTGGGCAAGTCGCCATCGAAGCCGGCCAGGTGCGCGATGAGCCGTTCGGATACACGCTCGCGCGGAATGCCCAGGAATCCTGTTTGGGCACCAATCAGGACGGCCTCCTCCCGCGTTTCGGGCGTGTCCGCAGACAGCAGGGTGGCATCAACCAAGCGGTAATCATGGTCCTTCAGAAGCGCTGCCGCATGTTCCAATTGCTGAAGGCGTTCTTGAACGGGCAGGCCGGAAACGCTGATCAGAAGAAAGGGCCGGGCGGACGAGAGCAGCCTGCGGGCTCCCCGGAGAACGGCGGTGGTCTGCTGCCCGTCGTTGACGTGCAACAAGGTGCATAGGCCAGATCCGCTGAACAGTCCGTCCACTGTGCGCAGCCGCACGATCTGAGGCGTGATCCGGACTAAGCAGTGGTCCATGATCTCCTCCAAATCGCGGTCCCGGTCCGAGAGTAAAACCGGAATTTCAGTCGGCTGTCCCCGTCCCACGATTTTCAGCCAGGAATGGGACGGGAACATGAACACTTTTGCATCACGCTCTTCGCGGAGCATATGTGAAACCGCGGACGCCGGCGTATCCACGGACACGATGCAGTCTCCGAGTTGCCCCGCGTCGGCCAGACGTTGGAGAAGACTGGCCGTGTCAAAGCCTCTCCGAGAGTAAACGGTGGATGCAATAAGGCGATAGGTCGAGCGGTCCATCTCAAGCCTCCACTGAGGACAAAGAGGCATCGGCGCGGTCAGTGATCACTCGCTGAGAAAGCTTTGCCACCTTGTTGTGGCTCCAGTGGTCTGGAGGGGCAATGAATTCAGAAATTTTGACGGCTTGCCAGCATCCTTCTGCATGCGGTTCGCGTTGCCACCCTTCAGGGTCCGCCAAGTCAAGCGCGAATGAGACATCATCCGGTCCTATCCAGCGGCGGCGCAAGCGGAAACCGGCGCGCAACAGTAAGGCGTCTATGTCTTCAGGGTGGGCAAGTTCCGGAGGCGTGTTGTCCTTGTCATCCTGCCAAAGGTCAAGCACGAGAAGGCCACCAAAGGAGAGCGCGCGATTGGCCTGCACAAGCAGGTCCCAAAACC
Source organism: Azospirillum formosense (assembly GCF_013340925.1). Classification (GTDB taxonomy): domain Bacteria; phylum Pseudomonadota; class Alphaproteobacteria; order Azospirillales; family Azospirillaceae; genus Azospirillum; species Azospirillum formosense. The sequence goes on along the minus strand of NZ_WHOR01000055.1, from coordinate 21,985 downwards.
TGTCCACTGCTTCGATCGGTTGAGCGACAAGCAGTAGATCACAACTGCGCCGATAGCGTTGCGTCAAGGCCTTGATTAATTGGGCACGGTGGACGTTTTGAACCGTTTCCCGAATATGGCCGAACAAATCCGCCATATACTGAGTGGAGGCGGCATGGGGCAGGCACGTCACCACCTGAATGGGATCGCTTTTTACCGGAACCGCAGCTTGGCGCCACCACAAATCCCCTGGCTGGACCTTGACCACTCCCAATCGGCTGAGTGCCGCCTCATGGCTCGACGGAGTGGCGAATTCCCAGGCCGCGGAAACAGCCCAAGGCTCTTCTGGCTTGTTCTGGGCAGCGAGGATGACGTCGCGATAAGCGGCAGCCGATCGCTGAATGGCGTGCGCATCGCGGATGTACGCCCGTGCCGCCTCACCAATTTGGCGACGCTGGTCGGGAGCGTGGGCCAACTCCAGCAGGGAACGCTCCAGGCGCTCCTCGAAGTCGCTCCCCCAAGCGAGCTTGACCGCCGCGCCATCGGGAATCTCGGCGAAGGGGCCATGATCGACGACGACGGTGCAGGCTCCGGTTCCGAGCGCGCGGATCAGGGTCCCGGAGGTTTCGCCACCAGTTGGGTACCGGAGGTTCAACACGACATCGGCTGCCGCGACATAGTCGAAAAATAATGATTCCGACAGATAGCCGGTTACGGTGACTCGGTCTTCTAGGCCTAGGCGCCTGATATCTGCTTGAACGTCATATTGGTCCGGCTGGGCCGCCCCCGCAATGATGTAGCGAAATGGGGGAAGCTTGCCGCGCAAGCGTGCCAGAGAGCGGAGAATGCAATCAATTCGCTTCGCGCCGGTTACGAAACCGAGCGAGATCAGCAACAGTTCGTCCTGGTCCGCGCCGATCCGACGCCGGGCGTCGGCTTGGGGAACATGATCGTTGGCTAGCGCGGCGGGCGCTATGTGGTGGGGTATGCTGACGACATCGGCTTCCGGCACCTGGGCCAGTGCCTTGCCCATGGCGTAGCGCGAATGCACGATCACCGAACGCGAGCGCGCCAGGATCGAGCGGTTCATAGGCAAGGCATAGAACATGCTAGTTTCACGCCAACCATGGTTCCGGAACTGCTCTGCGAGCAAAGCTCCGGAATAGCCGTATTCGCGGGTCAACGCTTCTACGTAACCATCTATATCGCCCCATCGCAACGTCTGGCAATCAACCAAGTAATGCAGAGAAGCGTCGTGCAGCACGACTACGCCAGGACGACGCATCGCGATCGGAAACAGATAGACATGGTCGGGGTTGTTGCCGAGGTGGTAAAGGTGTGGCACTCCGGCGAAATCGTTCCAACGTGTCTCGTACTCTGCGAGCCTGATTATCTTTACCTTGGCCAAAACCTCGGGCTCTGGCGCGGCGTTGTCGAGTACCACGGTGCAGTCAAAGTCTTGGGTGTGCCAGGGCAATAACTCGGCGCAATAGTCAGCAATGCCGTTCTGAACCGGAGGTAGCGGGGAAAAAATTACCAATGGCGAGCAAGGCATATTGTTTCCTAACTGAGAGCCAAGCTTTTCAGGTGAAAGGGGCGAAGAAGCGCAAAGCTTCTGTCAGAACCAATCGGGCCTCGAGCTGCCCAATGGACAATGGACCGAAAACGGATTTCTTGAGAGCTGTTAGTCGCCCACACTAGCCTGCACGCCCATCGTCCGCAGTGCTCGCATTTCCTGGTCGACAGCGTCCCTTTGAATCGTCAGCATCGCTTCCATGCGCTGCATCAAAGCCTTCGCAAGTCGACCGTTCAAAGCGTTGCTCGGATCGGCAACTTCGCTCAGCTGTCGGGTCAAGGTTGCGACCTCCTGACGCAGTTGGGCAATTTCATCGATTAGATTGCGTGCGCTGTTCGGGCCAAACCCCAGCGGACTGTTCGTGAGCTCGTGATTGGTATCGGCCACGCGCACGTGCAGGCTGTGCAACGCACCATCCAAAACGCTGAGAGGCAAGTCGATGGCGAAGGCACAACGCCCAGAGCCTTTTCCGGCTGCCGCCACATCGCCGCGGAAATCGTCCGCGATCACGTCGCCAATGTGGGTTAGGCCGTCATACAGGCTGACAGTTACAGGGGCATCGGGCAGGCTGCGGTTCCATATCCAACCGCAGATCTGTCCATTGACGATGCCATCGACCATACTTTCGTAGTCCCGGAAAGCCGCGTCGGCAACAATTCCTTGGAAATCTGCCGGTGACTTGAACTCTAGTTGCCCTCCCAAAGCAGGTCCGCCTCCCGCGATCCGGGCAGTCACGATGAGCGGATAGGGGGCATCAGGCAGCCGATCCAGCTTTAGGCGAAAGGCATGCATGCCGTTGCCGATCCGGCTCTGGACGAGTTCCATTTGGAAATGATCGGCAATGCCTCGCGCCAGAACGGCGCCGTTAGCGGTCAACTCGACCTCGACTGGCTCGTAAGGTTGCCTAGGATCCCAGGCCCAGCCCTCAAACCCCTCTGAGCCAGCAGCAACCAGAAAGCCTTCCGGCATGGCATGCATTTTCACCATCTCCAGCAACTTTTCTTAAAATAAGTGGGATTTCGATGTCTGTTCAAGAAGGGACCTTGTCATCCCCATATATACTTTTGTATTGATCGCTATCAATGACATGATGAATAACTGTTCGCCAATCAGACTCCAAAATCATCACAGCCAGCCTTTTTATCTCTTTCTGATCCTCTTCCTGTTTCCCCAAGAAACGCTTGCAAATAATACGCGCAAACTCATTCGGAGTTTGGTTCATCAAATTAATTTCACGAAATTCTTCTGATGTGCAAAATTTCTTTACAAGCTCTCGGACTGTTAAGGATCCGGTGGTGAGCTGTTCAATGCACCACTCATACCCCTCACGATCACTGTTTCTCAAGAGAATGTTCCCGTAAAGTTGCCCAGAGATTTTGGAAGCTAGGGCGAAGCTCCATTTTTTCTTTGCCATAAGTCGATGTCCTAACAAGATTAGGTTGCGAGATTCTTTAATACGGTTTTGTGCTTTCCAGATCCTTAAACGTTAGCGCCCATAAACATCTTCAAGGCGAACAATGTCGTCTTCGCCCAGGTAGGAGCCAGACTGCACCTCGATCAGGTGCAGCGGCACCCGACCGGGGTTCTCGAGCCGATGCACCGTTCCGAGCGGGATGTAGACAGACTCGTTTTCGCGCAGCAGGATCTGCTCCTCGCCGCGTGTCACCAGGGCCGTTCCTTCGACAACGATCCAGTGCTCGGCGCGGTGATGATGCATCTGCAGTGAGAGGCGCTCGCTCGGATTGACGACGATCCGCTTGACCTGGAAGCGGTTGCCGCGGTCGACGCTGCGGTAGGAGCCCCAGGGGCGGTAGACGGTAGTGTGCAGGGAATGCTCGCTGCGCCCGTCGGCCTTCAGCCGCTCGACCACCTGCCTTACGTCCTGCACGTGGCTGTAGTCGGTGACCAAGATAGCGTCGTCGGTGGCGACCACCACCACGTTCTCTAGCCCGGTGACCGCAACCAAGTGGTCCTCGGACCGGACATAGACGTTGCGCGCGTCGTGCAGCACGACGTCCCCATGAACGACGTTACCGTTGGCGTCCTTGGCGCCGATGTCCCACAGCGCCGACCAAGCGCCGACGTCGTTCCAGCCCATGTCCACGGGCACCATGGCGGCCCGCGCGGTCTTCTCCATAACGGCGTAGTCGATGGAATCCGACGGCGAAGCCACGAAGGCGTCCTTAGCCAAGCGGCAGAAGGTCAGGTCCCGTTCGGCACCCGACAGAGCGCGGCGGCAGGCTTCGACCATCGCCGGGTTTGCGCGTTCCAGCTCGGCCAAGTAGGCGGCGGCGGAGAATAAGAAAATGCCACTGTTCCAGAAATAGGAGTCGTCCGCCAAGTAGGCTTCCGCGGTGGCGCGGTCCGGCTTCTCGACGAAGCACTCAACGCCGCGCAGGCCTTCGCCGTCCCTGAACGGGGACCCCGCCTTGATGTAGCCGTAGCCGGCCTCGGCGCGGTCCGGTGTGATGCCGAAGGTCACCAGAGCGCCGGCCCGGGCTGCTGCTGTGGCGGTCTCCACGGCTTTCAGAAAACGGTCGGGGGCGGCGATGACGTGGTCGGAGGGCATCACCAACATTAGCGGAGCCCCGTCCGCCTCGAGCAGCTTCAGGGCGGCAACACAGGCGGCAGGCGCGGTGTTGCGCCCGGTCGGCTCAAGGATGATCTCGGTGGGTTGGATAGCCTTGGCGCGCAGCTGCTCGGCCACGAGGAAGCGGTGCTCCTCGTTGCAGATGATCAGCGGCGGCGCAAAACGGGGCGCCACGACCCGCTGAGCGGTTTCTTGGATCATCGTCAGGTCGCCGGCCAAAGGCAGGAACTGCTTTGGGTGCATCGCCCGGGACAGCGGCCACAGGCGGCTTCCTGAGCCGCCGGACAGGATAACAGGCGTGACCAATTCCTTGGAGCCCTGGATCCCCATGGGATGCCCTCAATTTTGTTGCTCGATGCCCCAGAGCGTGCTCTCCGGTTGGCAGCTTGTTTGTGGGAGCGTTTAAGGAAGTGCCGTTCGGGTTTCTTCAGGCGATATCTCTAGAGAAGGATTATTGCCTTGACTAATAACTTTCCAGTAAAGTTCGCGTGCTTGAGGTTCTGGCTTTACTAAGGAGGGGAGTGGTCGCAGTCCTGTACTCATGAGTTGCCGCTGTGAGTTCCGATGCATCCTTAAGGCGGGCATCTTTCAGTTAAAATGGTAAAATTTTTCTAAAGCCTTTTATATTTTTCTAAAGCCTTTTATGGGCGAGCGGAGCGGAAAGGTTCTGCCGATCATCCGGCGACAGGTGATCGGGCAAGCGGAGGGGCAGGTCAACAAGCTGAAGCTGATCAAACGTCAGATGTACGGACGCGCCGGCTTCGACCTGCTGCGCCGTCGCGTCCTCCTCGCAGTCTGATCCACACAAAGTGCGGGAGAACCATTCTCCCGGGGGGAAGCTCAGTGGAAGGGTCGTCCACATATCAGTGCAGGCACCAAAGATGTTGACGCCTAAATTGGAATGGCGCACTCATGCACCGTTTTTGCGAGGAAACAGCGGATTGCAGTTCCCTTGATCTCGGCAATCTCGCCGGAAAGTCTGTTTCCAGAGCCCTTTTCTAGGACGAATGGACAGGGCTGCGAGAATGGGCTCAAGGTTAAGGTTTCGACAGAACAGGAGCGAGCGTTGAGCAAGATTGCTTTGATAACGGGCGTCACGGGACAGGATGGCGCCTACCTCGCGGAGCTGCTGCTCGCGAAAGGCTATACTGTTCATGGTGTCAAGCGACGCTCGTCCTCGTTTAACACGGAGCGGGTGGAGCACCTGTATCACGATGTCCACGAAAGTGACGTCCGCTTCCGGATGCACTATGGCGACCTGACTGATGCGACCAACCTGATCCGCATCGTCCAGGAAGTCCAACCGGACGAAATCTACAACCTCGCCGCCCAAAGCCATGTGCAGGTGAGCTTCGAGACGCCGGAATACACAGCGAACTCCGACGGCCTCGGCACGCTGCGCCTGCTGGAGGCGATCCGCATCCTTGGGCTGGAGAAGAAGACGCGCTTCTATCAGGCCTCCACCTCCGAACTGTACGGCCTCGTGCAGGAGACGCCGCAGAAGGAGACGACGCCCTTCTACCCGCGCAGCCCCTATGCGGCGGCCAAGCTCTACGCCTACTGGATCACGGTGAACTACCGCGAAGCCTATGGGATGCACGCCTCCAACGGCATCCTGTTCAACCATGAAGGCCCGACGCGCGGCGAAACCTTCGTCACGCGCAAGATCACCCGCGCCGTCTCGGCCATCCAACTCGGCCTGCAGAAGACGCTTTACCTCGGAAACCTGGACGCCAAGCGCGACTGGGGCCACGCCCGCGACTATGTCGAGGGAATGTGGCGCATCCTCCAGCAGGACAAGGCCGAGGACTATGTGCTCGCCACCGGCGAGACCCATTCCATCCGCGAGTTCGTCGAGCTGGCTTTCGGCCATGTCGGTCGCAGGATCGAATGGCGGGGCACGGGCGTGGACGAGACGGGCGTGGATGCGGCGACCGGCGACGTGCTGATCCAGGTGGACCCGCGCTACTTCCGCCCGACCGAGGTGGACCTACTGCTGGGCGATCCGTCCAAGGCCCGCGCCAAGCTGGGCTGGACGCACACCACCACCTTCCCTGAGCTGGTGCGCGAGATGATGTCGAGCGACCTCGCGCGCTTCGAGCGGGAAACCTCGGGGCGGCCGGCCTGATTCCACGGCGGGGGCCAGGGGGCGAACGGATCTTCGGGAACGCCGGGCGGGATGAAGGCTTGTCCTGCCCGGCTCGGCCGCAACCATGCCTGCGCGACGGGCGCGGGATGCCTCCGGCGATTCCGCAAGGCCCCTGCGGCGCGACGACGACCCGGGCTTCATGGCTTTGCAGGGTTCCCGCTCCCACGCGCGGGGAGGTCGGAAGTCCCGCTTCGGACCGCAATCTTGAGAGGGGGCTGGGAAGGCGGCGGGGATCGGAGTATAGAAGCGGCCCATCCGTGCCCGAGTTCACAGGACTGCCGTCCACAGCCTTTCCGCTCCGCCACAGGGGGACGGCCGGCGCGCCGACCCGGTTCCTGAGGCCGCCCGCTTTCTTGAACGGATTGCGAGAGAGATGATCACCGAGAGCTTTCCCGGCTCCGCCGCCCGGCGCAAGGACGGGGCCGTCTACGACTCCGGAGACCGCAGCGAGGCGGTGCGGGCCTGGGACGACCTCAGGGAAGGGGCGATGCGGTGGCGGCTGTGGAGCCGGCTCGGCTGGCACGACATCCGCAAGCGCTACCGCCGCTCGGTCCTGGGGCCGTTCTGGCTGACGCTCAGCATGGCGGTCATGGTGGCCAGCCTGGGGCTGATCTACGGGACTCTGTTCCGGCTCGACCTGGAAGGCTATCTGCCCTTCCTGGCGGTTGGTCTGGCCACCTGGACCTTCATCGCGTCCTTTCTGAACGAAGGCTGCATCAGCTTCATCGAACTGGAGCCGCTCATCAAGAACGTGCGCATTCCGATGTCGCTGCACATCCTGCGCGCGCTGTGGCGCAACCTGATCATCTACGGCCACAACATCGTGATTTTCGCGGTGGTGGCGGCGATCTTCGGGATCTGGCCGGGGGCGACGGGCCTGCTGGCGGTGGCCGGGCTTGCGCTGCTGCTGGTGAACGCCGGCTGGATCATGCTGCTGCTCGGCATGATCTGCACCCGCTTCCGCGACGTGCCGCCGATCATCGCCAGCGTGATCCAGCTCCTGTTCTTCGTGACGCCGGTCATGTGGAAGCCGGAACTGCTGGGCGACCGGCGCTACCTGATGGTGCTGAATCCCTTCTATCACCTGCTGGAGGTCATCCGGGCGCCCCTGCTGGGACATGCGCCGGGCTGGGAAAGCTGGGTCGCCGGCCTGCTCTTCGCCGCCGTCGGATGGGCCTTCACCTTCGCCTGCTTCGCCCGCTTCCGCAAGCGCATCGCCTACTGGCTCTGACCGACGGGCTCCGAAATGGCTGCGATCCATCTGAACGACGTCTCGGTCGATTTCGTGCTGTATCAGGGAAGCGCGCGCTCCCTGAAGAAGACGCTGCTGCGCACCTCCACCAGCGGCGCGCTGAAGCACGACGCACACCACCGCATCACCGTGAAGGCGCTGAGCAACCTGAACCTGTCGCTGGAGCACGGCGACCGGGTGGGGCTGGTCGGTGGCAATGGCGCCGGCAAGACGACGCTGCTGCGCGTCCTGGCCGGGGTGTACGAGCCGACCGCCGGGCGCATCCGCGTCGAAGGCCGCGTCACGCCGCTGTTCGACCTGGGGCTGGGGCTGGATGTGGACGCGTCCGGCTACGACAACATCCGGATGCGCGCCGCCTATTTCGGCATCGACGGGGACGAGATCGAGTCCAAGATGGACGACATCGCGGCCTTCACCGAGCTTGGCGATTATCTCGACCTGCCGGTGCGCACCTATTCGGCGGGCATGACCCTTCGGCTGGCCTTCGCCGCGGCGACCGCGGTCGATCCGGAAATCCTGCTGATGGACGAATGGATCGCCGTCAGCGACACCCAGTTCCTGGAGAAGGCGCAACGCCGGGCGGAAGGCTTCGTGAACCGCTCCAGCATCATGGTCGTCGCTTCCCATGTGGACGAGGTGCTGAAGCGGCTGTGCAACAAGGTCCTCTGGCTGGAGCGCGGCGCGGTCGTGCGCATCGGTCCGGTTGACGAGGTTCTGGCGGCGTATCACAAACACAATGCGGGCGGCGGCGGGCCGGCGCCGCGAGACGGAGAAGAGTGATCGGATGACGACGGGTACGGCAGCCTTTTCCCTGGACGGCAAGCGCGTGTGGGTCGCGGGGCATCGCGGCATGGCGGGGTCGGCGGTCGTCCGTCGGCTGGAGCGGGAGCCCTGCGAGATCCTGACCGTGGGCCGCGAGGCGGTCGACCTGCGCCGGCAGGCCGACGTCGAGGCGTGGATGGCCGAGGCGCGGCCCGACGTCGTGTTCCTCACCGCCGCCCTGGTCGGCGGGATCCACGCCAACAACACCCGGCCGGCCGAATTCCTTTACGAGAATCTGGCGATCGAGACCAACATCATCCACGCCGCCAAGCAGGTCGGGGTGCAGAAGCTGGTTTTCCTCGGATCCTCCTGCATCTACCCGCGGATGGCGCCGCAGCCCATCGTGGAGGAGGCGCTGCTGACCGGTCCGCTGGAACCGACCAACGAATGGTATGCGATCGCCAAGATCGCCGGCATCAAGATGTGCCAGGCCTATCGGCGGCAGTACGGCTGCGACTTCATCTCGGCCATGCCGACCAACCTCTACGGCTACGGCGACAACTTCGACATCCAGCAGGGCCATGTCGCCGCCGCTCTGATGGTGAAGATCCACCGCGCCAAGACGGAGGGGGCCGCCAGCGTCGAGCTGTGGGGCGACGGCAGCCCGCTGCGCGAGTTCCTGTTCGTGGAGGATCTGGCCGACGGGCTGGTCTTCCTGGCGAAGAATTATTCGGGTGAGCCGCACGTCAACCTGGGGTCCGGCCAGGAGGTCTCGATCCGCGGGCTCGCCGAACTGCTGGCCGACGTGATCGGCTTCAAGGGCGATTTCCGCTTCGACCCGTCCAAGCCGAACGGCACGCCCCGCAAGATCATGGACAACGGGCGCATCGCGGCCATGGGCTGGACCGCGCCGACTCCGTTGCGCGACGGGTTCGAGCAGACCTACCGTTGGTATCTGGAAAAGCAGGGCACCGGCACCCTGCGCGGCCTTCCAGCCGCCGGGTAACGCCGCCTGGCGCAAGCCGGCCATCCGCGGGGAACAGCGTTCGCCGCGGATGGCCCAAAAATGTTTCGGCCTGAAAATGTTTCAGCCCGGTCCGCTGTTCGGGGCGGTCGGGGGACGAACCGGACCGGGCGTCAGCCGGCCCGGACGCGGTGGATCGCCCGCTGCATCACCCGGCGGGCCCGGCGGGCCACGTCCCGGCCCCGGCGGGCCAGATCGCGCCAGGTCGGCCGGATGGCGCCGGCCTCGGCGGCTTCCGCCAACCGCCGCTTCAGCTCGGCGTTTTCCAGGCGGACAGCCAGGAAATTCTCCTGATAGATCTCCACGCGGCGGCGCAGCCACGTCTCCGTCTGATAGAAGGGCAGGGCGTTCTGGATGGCATAGACCTCCGGCTGGCCCTTGGCGAGATTGCTGGAGGTGCCGCCCAGCCCAAAGGAGGCCACGATCACCGGCATGTGGGTCAGCGTGATGGTGTCGTCCGCTATGGCCTTGAGAAACCACTCATAATCGGCATGGACACGCCAGCGTGTGTCGAACGGGCCGGTGCGGTCGAACACCGAGCGGCGGGCGAAGGTGCCCTGGTGTGGCAGACAGCCGCAGATCATCGTCTCGGCGGCCTTGTCGGCTTCCTGTGGAATATGGATGACCGAATTGCCGTCCGGCAGGCGGACTTCGATGTCCCCGTAGAAGAGATCGGCCTCCGGGTGCTGCGTCATGAAGCGCACCGCGTTCTCGAGCGAATGGGCGTCGTAGAACCAGTCCTCGGCATTCAGGAACAGGATCACGTCGCCGGTTGCCCGCGCCAACCCCTTGTTCATCGCGTCGTAGATGCCGCCATCGGGCTCGGAGACGAGCACGGCGATGCGGTCCCGATGGGCCTCCAGAAGGTCAAGCGTACCGTCGGTCGATGCCCCATCGATCACAATATGCTCAACGTCTTGGTAAGTCTGTTGTGCGATGCTCTCCAGGGTACGGCCTATGCCGTGTCGCACGTTTCGACAAATTGTAATAACCGAAACCTTCATCCACCTGCTCCCACTGGGTTGGCCCGAACTGAGCGCCCCGAGTGCAATGCTTGTATCCGATGAAGGTGGTACAGTACAGTCGCGCCGCCGGATGCACCACCGGGAAGAGCGACGGGAACACAGAGGCAAGATGCAGAGCAAGAACTCCGCCGATCCACAGACCGCCTCTCCCGAGGCTGCACGGACGACCAGCCTTCTCGCACTCGCCGTTGTCGCGCGTCACCACGGGATTCACCTGTCGGTGGAGCAGTTGCGGCGCGATTATGGACTTGAAACCGGCGAGCCGCCCATCGGAACGCTGCTGAAGATCGCCGAGGAAAGCGGACTGACCGTCCGGTCGGCGAAGCTTCGCTGGAAACACCTGTCCCGTCTGGGAAAGGCGCTTCCGCTTCTGCTGAGGCTGCGCGACGGCAGCACCATGGTGATGGTCGCCTTCCGCGAGGACGGCGGCGCCCCGGCCGCGATGCTTCAGGACCCGCTCAGCCCCGACCAGGCCTGCGTCGCCGTGGACGAGTTGCGGCTGGCGTCGGTCTGGGACGGCGATGTGGTCTTCGTCAAGCGCCGCTACCGGATGAACGACGAGCAGAGGCCGTTCGGCTTCACCTGGCTGATCGGGCAGATCCTGCGCGAGAAGCGGATCTTTCGCGATGTCGGCGTGTCGGCGCTGATCCTCAGCCTGTTCGCGCTGATCCCGCCGATGGTCTTCATGGTGATCCTGGACCGCGTCCTGGTCCACCAGAGGCTGTCGACCCTGTATGTTCTCCTGACGGCCATCGTCTTCCTGCTGTTCTTCGACACGCTCTTCGGGTATCTGCGCCGCTATCTGGTGGCGATCGGCACGGCCAAGGTGGATGCGCGCATCAGCACCTTCATCTTCGAGCGGATGATCAACCTGCCGATCGACTTCTTCGAGCGGACCCCGACCGGCGTCATCAACTACAAGCTCAACGAGATCTGGCGTGTCCGCAACTTCCTGACCGGACAGCTCTTCGGCACGCTGCTGGACTCCCTGACGCTGGTCGTGCTGATCCCGGCGATGTTCATCCTGAGCCCGCCCCTGGCCTTCTACGTGCTGGGCATCGCGTTGATCATGGCCCTGGTGGTGGTGATCTACATCGGCCCGCTCGCCCGCGCCTACGGCAAGGTCATCGTGGCGGAGCAGCGCAAGGGCTCCTTCATGATCGAGGTGCTGCACGGCATGCGCACCGTGAAGTCGCTCGCCCTGGAAGGCCGCAAGCGGCTCGACTGGGATGTGCGGGTGGCCGATGCGGTGCGCGCCAACACGAACATGCAACTCCTCTCCAACCAGCCGCAGACCATCCTGCAGCCGCTGGAAAAGGCGATCTACGCCGGCTCGCTGGGGCTCGGCGCCTATCTCGCGATAGGCGAGGGCGCCATCGTCTACGGCGGCTCGCTGGTCGCCTTCAGCATGATCGCCAGCCGCGCCACCCAGCCCTTCGTGCAGATCGCCAGCCTGATGCAGCAGTTCCAGGAGGTGCGCGGCGCCGTCGCCCAGGTGGCTTCGGTGGTCAACCAGGCGCCCGAGCAGGGGCTGGACCGTCAGGGCGTGCGGCCGCAGATCAAGGGAGAGATCGACTTCTCCGAAGTGCGCTTCCGCTACCCCGGTTCGCAGAGCCCCGCGCTCGACGAGGTCAGCTTCTCCATCAAGGCGGGCAACGTCATCGGCATCATGGGGCGCTCCGGCTCCGGCAAGACGACCGTCACGCGCCTTCTGCAGGGGTTGCACCAGAACTACGAGGGCCTGATCAAGATCGACGGTGTCGACCTGCGCGAGATCGATCTCGGCCATCTGCGTTCCAACCTGGGCGTGGTGCTGCAGGACAACTTCCTGTTCAACGGCACGATCCGCGAAAACATCATGGCGGCCAACCGCAGCGCCTCCCTGGAGGAGGTGATGCGGGCGGCCCGGCTCGCCGGAGCCGAGGAGTTCATCGAGCGGCTGCCCCGCGGCTACGAGACGATGATCGAGGAAGGCTCGGCCAACCTGTCTGGCGGCCAGCGTCAGCGCATCGCCATCGCCCGTGCCCTGCTGGTCGACCCGAGCGTCCTCATCATGGACGAGGCGACCAGCGCGCTCGATCCGGACAGCGAGGCGATCATCAACAACAACCTGACGCGCATCGCGCAGGGCCGGACGATGATCGTGATTTCGCACCGCCTCGCCTCGCTGGTGAACTGCGACCAGATCATGGTTCTGGAGCGCGGCAAGCTCTACGACATGGGCAAGCACGACGAACTGCTCCAGCGCTGCGACGTCTACAGGCACCTCTGGTTCCAGCAGAACCGCCACCTTTCCCCGGGAAGCACTCATGACCGCGCTCCTCTTACGCCGGCCGCAAACACCTGATCTGGCGGCCGAGCAGGCCATCAACGATTTCCAGGGCGAGACTGCGGAGATCACCGGAAGCCCCGAGCCGTTCAAGGCACGGTCCGCCGTGTGGACGCTCGCCATCATGGTGGTTCTGTTCATCGCGATGGCGTCGATCCTGAAGCTCGACCGTGTGGTCAGCGCGACGGGACGCGTCGTCTCGCAGGAGCCGACCATCGTGGTCCAGCCGCTGGAGATCTCGATCATCCGCAGCCTGAACGTCCGCGCCGGCCAGACCGTCCGGCGCGGCGAGGTCCTGGCCACGCTCGACCCGACCTTCTCGTCCGCCGACGTGGCGCAGCTCGACCGGCAGGTTTCCAAACTGACGGCCGAGATCGCCCGGCTGAACGCCGAGGCCGAAGGCGTGGCGTTCACGGCCGGCAGCAAGGATCAGGACAGGGTTCTGCAGGAATCGATCTGGCAGTACCGCCAGGCGGAGTATGCGGCCAAGCTCGCCAACTTCGAGCAGCGCATGGCCACCCTGCAGGCCACGATCAAGAGCAACCAGACCGACGCCGAGCATTACCGCTCCCGCCTGAAGATCGTCGGCGAGATCGAGGACATGCGCCGGACCCTGGAAAAGAACCAGACCGGCAGCCGCCTCAACTCGCTGATCGCCAGCGACACCCGCGTGGAGACGGAACGGAATCTCGGTCTCAGCGAGAACACCATCCGCACGTCCCGGCACGATCTGGAAGCGCTGCGCGCCGAGCGGGAGGTCTTTATCCAGCAGTGGCGCAGCACCGTGCTGACCGACCTATCGACCCGCCAAGTCGAATTGGAGCGGGCTCGCGAGGAACTGGCCAAGGCCCAGAAGCGGCGCGATCTGGTCGAACTGCGCGCGATCGAAGACGCCGTCGTTCTGGAGGTCGGGAAGTACTCCGTCGGTTCCGTGGTCGAATCGGCCCAGCCGATCTATACTTTGATGCCGTTGAACGCCAAGCTGGAGGTGGAGGCGGAGATCGCCGGCATCGACCAGGGTTTCGTCAAGCCGGGCGATGAAGTGCAGGTCAAGCTGGACGCCTATCGCTTCGTCGAGCACGGCATGGCGCAGGGCGTGGTCAAGTCGATCAGCGAGGATTCCTTCACCCGCCGCGAGGATCAGAGCCAGGCTCAGCGTCCGTTCTTCCGCGCGAAGATCGAGCTGACCAAAGTGAACCTGCGCGACGTCCCGTCCGACTTCCGGCTGGTGCCGGGCATGCCGCTGACCGCCGACATCGTGGTCGGCAAGCGGACCATCATGGCCTATCTCGTCGAAGGGGCCTTGCGGAACGGTTCGGAAGGCATGCGGGAGCCGTGAGCCCCAGGGGCGGCACGCCTTCCGCCCAGAGATTGAAGAAAGGGTGTTGAGGCCTATGCGCAACTTCATCAAGGCCGCGGGGCGGCTGTTCGGCTCCGCTTCGCCGGAAGACGATCACGCCAAGGGTCTGAAGGCGCATGAACGGAAGGACTACAAGACGGCGCTCGACGCGTGGCTGGCCGCCGCCGGCGCCGGCCATGCGGATGCCCAGTACCGCCTCGGGCGTCTCTATGATCTGGGGCAGGGCGTGGTGCGCAACGCCGTGGACGCCGTCGGCTGGTACCGGCAGGCCGCCGAGCAGGGCCACGGCGAAGCCCAGGCGCGTTTGGCGGAAATCTATTATTACGGATGCGGCCAGCCCAAAGGCATCGTCCCCAGCGACGAGGCGCTGTCGGTCCTGTTCCCCAACGGCCTGAAGATCGAGCAGGATTACAAGGAGGCGCTGCGCTGGGCGTGCGCCGCCGCGGAAGGCGGCGTCGTCGGCGCCCAGGCCATGCTCGGCTATATGTACGCCTCCGGTTTCGGCATCGAACCCGATTACGCGGCGGCGGAACGCTGGTACCGCACCGCCGCCGACCAAGGCAACGCGGCGGCCCAACTCGGGCTCGGCACCTTGCTGGCCGGCGGTTACGCGGGCACCTCCGACCCCGCCGCTGCCCATCAATGGTTCCGCAAGGCGGCGGAACAGAACAACGTCATGGCCTGGTACTACATCGGCACCCAGTATGCCGGCGGGCTTGGCGTCGAGCAGGACTATGCGGAGGCGGCCGACTGGTTCCGCAAGGCGGCGGAAGCCGGCGCGGCGGCGGCGCAGAGGGCGCTCGGCCTGCTGTACGCCCGCGGACTCGGCGTATCCGCCGATCCGCAGATGGCGGAAACCTGGCTGCGCAAGGCCGCTGTCCAGGGTGATGCCGAGGCGATGTTCCAACTCGGCCATCTGAACAGCCGGGGTGGCGGGATGCAGCCCAACCTGTTCGATGCCGCGACCTGGTACCGCGCGGCGGGCGAACTTGGCCACCGCGAGGCGCAGAAGATCATCGCCCAGATGTATTTCGCCGGTTCCGGCGTGCCGCGCGACGAGATGGAGGCGGTTCGCTGGCTGGAGCGGGCGGCCGGGCAGGGCGACCCGCAGGCGCAACTCCGCGTCGGAGCGCTCTACGCCGAGGGGCGCGGCGTGACCCGCGACTACGACCGGGCGCTCGACTGGTTCCGCCGGGCCGCCGACCAGGGCAACACCGACGCGGTCTACAACATCGGCATGCTGCACAGCCTGGGGCTGGGTGTGCCGCGCGATCCGGTGGGCGCGATCCAATGGCTGGAGCGGGCTGCCAGCCAGGGCAGCGTGCAGGCGCAGTTCCGCCTGGGGGCGGCCTACGCCTCGGGCGATGGCGTGGCGCAGGATTACGCCGCCGCGGTCGAATGGTCGCGCAAGGCCGCCGAGCAGGGGCATGCCGGCGCCATGGTCAATCTGGGCCGCTTCCGCATGCAGGGACTGGGGGGCGAGCGCGACATTCCGGAGGCGATCCGCCTGCTGACCAGCGCCGCCGACCAGAAGGAGGCGGCGGCGATGACCGCGCTCGGCGAACTGCACGGTCATTGGAGCGACCACAAGGACTTCGTGCAGGCCCGCGCTTGGCTGGAACGGGCGGCGGCGCTCGGCGAGGGGCGTGCGAAGACGCTGCTGGAACGGATACCGGCCCCTGCGCCTTCGAACGAATCGGAGAGGAACGGCGTTGGCCTTTCCCGCGCCGCCGGGGAAGGCTGACCGTCTGTCTTCCGCAAGCCCACCGTCTGCGAGAGGCAAGGCAACCCCGCCCGGAGGCGGTCAGTCGGTCAGAAGGCTGAGCAGATAGCTGCCGTAGCCGCTCTTGGCGAGGGGGCGGGCGATGCGGGCGAGCTGTTCGCTGTCGATGAAGCCTTTGCGCCAGGCGATCTCCTCCGGCGAGGCGATCTTCAGCCCCTGGCGGGCCTCGATGGTCTGGACGAACTCCGCGGCCTGGAGCAGGGACTGGTGCGTGCCGGTGTCGAACCAGGCGTAGCCGCGTCCCAGCTTCTCCACCGCCAGACGCTGCTGATGCAGATAGACGTTGTTGACGTCGGTGATCTCAAGCTCGCCGCGCGGCGACGGGCGGATCGTCGCGGCGATGTCCAGGACGCTGTTGTCGTAGAAATAGAGGCCGGTCACGGCGTAGTTGGATTTGGGATGGACCGGCTTCTCCTCGATGGCGTTGGGGCGGCCCTCGGAATCGAAGCTGACCACGCCGTAGCGCTCCGGGTCGCGCACATGATAGCCGAAGACCGTCGCCCCGTCCGTCCGGCTGGCGGCGCGCAGCAGGGCCGGCTCCAGATCGTGGCCGAAGAAGATGTTGTCGCCCAGGATCAGACAGACGCTGTCCGTTCCGACGAACCCGCGTCCGATGAGGAAGGCCTGGGCCAACCCTTCGGGCTTGGGCTGCTCGGCGTAGCTCAGCGTGATGCCCCACTGCGTGCCGTCGCCGAGAAGGCGCTGGAACTGCGCCTGGTCCTGCGGCGTGGTGATGATCAGGATGTCGCGGATGCCGGCCAGCATCAGCGTCGACAGCGGATAATAAATCATCGGCTTGTCGAACACCGGGAGGAGCTGCTTGCTGGTCACCTGCGTCAGCGGGTAGAGCCGCGTGCCGGAGCCGCCGGCTAGAATGATGCCCTTCATGCCTTCGCGTCCTCGCCCTGGGTTTCGCCGAGGATGCCGTCCAGCATCCGATCAAGTCCGGCCATCCAATCCGCGGGCGCGACGCCGTAGGCTCGGCCGAGGCGCGCGGTGTCGAGGACCGAATTGGCGGGCCGCCGTGCCGGCGTCGGGAACTCGGCGGTCGTGATGGCGGTCACGCGCGGGCGGCGGCCGATGCGGGCGGCGGCGCGCTCCACGATGCGGTCGGCGAAGCCGTGCCAGGTGGTGGCCGGCGCCCCGGCATAATGGAAGGTGCCCGGCGTCCAGCCCGCGCCGCCCAGACGGGCCTGCGCGATGACGGCGATGGTCGCGGCGATGGCCGCCGCCGGCGTGGGACAGCCGTGCTGGTCGGCGACGACCCGCAATTCGTCGCGCTCGCGGGCCAGCCTCAGCATGGTCTTGACGAAATTGTGCCCGTGCGCTCCGAACACCCAGGCGGTGCGCAGGATCACATGGTCGGGCTGGGCGCTCCGCACGGCCTCCTCGCCGGCCAGCTTGCTGGCGGCATAGACGCCCTGCGGGGCGACCGGATCGTCCTCCCGCCAGGGGGTGGCCTTGCTGGTCCCGTCGAAGACATAGTCGGTGGAGATGTGGATCAGCGGCACCCCGGCGGCGGCGCAGGCCTGCGCCAGATGGGCCGGTCCGTCGCGGTTGACGGCGAAGGCGGCGTCCGGCTCGCTCTCCGCCCTGTCCACGGCGGTGTAGGCCGAGGCGTTGACGACCAGCACCGGGCGATGGGCGGCCATGGCCGCCGCGACCGCCCGCGGGTCGGTGACGTCGCCGTCGGCGCGGGTCAGCCCCACCGGGGCGAGACCCGGCATCCAGGCGGTCCGCAGCAGCTCGAACCCCACCTGCCCGTTGGCGCCGAAGATCAGGATGGTGTCCATGGCGGCGGCTCCGGTCAGTCGGCGGATTTGGTGGCCGCGGCCACCGGCGCCACGCCGAGACGCTGACCGGCGTAGCCGGCGGACAGCCGCTCCCACCAGGCGCGATGCTCCAGATACCAGGCGACGGTACGGCGGATGCCCGTCTCGAAGGTCTCGGCGGGTGTCCAGCCCAGCTCGGTCTGCAATTTGGTGGCGTCGATGGCGTAGCGGTGGTCGTGGCCGGGCCGGTCGGTGACGTGGGTGATGAGTCCCCGCCGCGGGCCTCCGGCCAGCGGGCCGGCCAGTTCGTCCAGCAGATCGCAGACGGCATGCACCACGTCGATGTTGCGCCGCTCGCTGTCGCCGCCGACGTTGTAGCTCTCGCCCAGCCGCCCGGTGGTCAGGATGGTCCACAGCGCCGAGGCGTGGTCGTCCACATAGAGCCAGTCGCGCACGTTCAGCCCGCTGCCGTAGACCGGCAGAGGCTGGCCCTGGAGCGCCTTCAGCGTCATCAGCGGAATCAGCTTCTCCGGAAACTGCCAGGGGCCGTAGTTGTTCGAGCAGTTGCTGGCCACCGTCGGCAAACCATAGGTCTCGTGCCAAGCCCGCACGAAATGATCCGAGGCCGCCTTGCTGGCCGAATAGGGGGAATTGGGCGCGTAGGGCGTGGTTTCCGAGAAGCGCCCGTCGTCGCCCAGCGTGCCGAACACCTCGTCGGTGGAGACGTGATGGAAGCGGAAGGCGGCCTTCGCCTCGCCCTCCAGCCCGCGCCAGTGGTCGAGCGAGACGCGCAGCAGGGTGACGGTCCCGACGACGTTGGTCTCCACGAAGGCCATCGGCCCGTCGATGGACCGGTCGACATGGGTTTCCGCCGCCAGATGGACGACCGCCGTGGGGCGATGGTCGGCGAAGACACGACGCAGCGCCGCCTCGTCACCAATGTCCACCCGTTCGAAAGCGTAGCGCGGATCGTCCGCGAAGGGGGCGAGGCTTTCCAGGTCCGCGGCATAGGTGAGCTTGTCGACGTTGACGACCGAGGCCGTCGTGTTGGCCAGGACCCAGCGGATGAAGGCCGACCCGATGAACCCCGCGCCCCCCGTCACCAGTATGCGCATGCCATTTCCCCTTTACGGCCCCTCGCGGCACGCCGTCGCATCAGAAAATCAGAACGGATCCGCAAGTCAGAACAGGTCCACGGCCGCGGCCAGGGCCGGCGCCGCCGCGTCCTTGCCCGACACCACGGTTCCGGCGACCGCCGGCCAGCCGATGCCGAGCGCCGGATCGTTCCACAGGATCGCCCGCTCCCGCTCGTGAGAATAAAAGGCGTCCACCTTGTAGGCGACGATCGTGTCCGGCTCCAGCGTGCAGAAGCCGTGGGCGAAACCGGCGGGGACGAAGAGCTGTTCCAGCCCGTCGGCGCTCAGTTCCACCGCGACGTGCCGGCCGAAGGTCGGGGAACCGCGGCGGATGTCGACCGCCACGTCGAGGACGCGGCCGCGCAGGACCCGCACCAGCTTGGTCTGGGCGTCGGGCTCCAACTGGTAATGCAGGCCGCGCACCGTCCCCGGCGTGGCCGACAGGGACTGGTTGTCCTGGACCCAGCGCCGTTCCAGGCCGTGAAGGGCGAAGGTCCGCTCGCTCCAGGTCTCGACGAAATAGCCCCGCGTGTCGCCGAACTTCTTCGGGACGACCAGCTGGACATCGGGCAAGGACGTGGGGGTGACCTGCATGGCGGCGGAATCCCGTGGAAAACTGTGCCTGTTATGACGGGGACGCTGGGCTTTTCAAGCGGATTGTGCCCGCCGCACCGTCAAGGTGCCCGGCCCCCGGCCGGCGCCGCGTCCTGCAGGAAGCCGTATTTCATCAGGTGGACGAGGCTGCGCAGCAGCAGCAGGCGGCGGGCCTCCGGGACGAGCCCCAGGATTTCGGCGACCGTGCGGCCGGGGGCGTCCAGGGCGTCCATCGCCAGCATCAGGTCGGTGGCCGGCGACACGGTGCCGCCGCGCGCCGTGGAGTTCAACGGATCGGCGTGCAGCGCCGCCAGGGCTTCGGCGATCCCCGCACGGGCGAGGCCACCGGCCCGCACCAGCCGCGTCGACGGGGTCAGATGGCGCGTCGGGTAGGATGCGAACATCCGCAGGGGATCGGGGCGCAGCGGGTTGCCATCGCGGTCGGGGCGCCGCGGGGCGCGCTCCGCGGCGCCGCGGCGGATCTCGGACAGTTGGCGCCAGACGTCGAGATACTGCGGGATGATCGCCTTCCAGTCGAACATGGCGGTGGCGCGGGCGCGCCCAGCCTCGCCCATCCGCCGGCGCAGCCCGGGATCGGCGGCCAGCCGCGTGTAGGCATCCGCCGCCGCCGCCACGTCGACTGCGCTCACCTGCGAGACGCGCCCGATGTAGAAGTCGTAGGTGTCCAGGCCGGCGGCGTAGCGGTCGGCGAAGTCGGGGCCGGCGCCCGGTGGCGGCAGGGTGGTGGGAATCCGGAAGCCGTCCACCCCATCGCGCACCGTCTCGCGGTAGCCGTTCCAGTCGGTGACGACGCAGGGCAGCCCCGCCGCCATCGCCTCAACCGGGGAGATGCCGAAGGTTTCCTGCACATTGTCCACCAGCGAGGTGAACAGGTCGGCGGCGGCCCAGATGCGGGTCCGCACCTCCGGCTTCCGGCCGTCCAGGAAGATGGCGTTGACGCTGGGGCAATAGCGCCTCGCCCCCTGCATGAAGGCGGCCCCGATGGCGTCGTTGCCGAACCAGCCGGCCTGGATCAGGTGGAACCGTTTGCCGGTCCGCCGGGCCGCTTCCTCCAGCGCCAGATACATGGCGATCGGGTGCGCCTTGGCGTGGAAGCTGAGGCGCCCCATGAACAGCACCGCGATGTCCCCGTCGCCGATGCCCAGCGCCGCGCGCTCCGTCATGCGGTCCGCCGGTCCGAAGCGGAAGGCGTCCGTGTCCACGCCGAGTGGGATCACCGGCAGGTGCGGCATCGGAATCTCGGCGGCGCCCAGCCGGTCGCGCAGATATTCCGCGTAGGGCTCCAGAACCGCCTCCACCGAGGCGCGGGCCGCCCAGGAGGTGCAGATCACCGCGTCCCACGGCTGCACCGGCGCTGTGGCCAGGGTGCCCAGGACATGCGGCGACTCCGATGTGGTGTGGGTGATGCCGCACAGGCTGTAGCCCCGCTGGTCGCGGGATCGGCGGCGCCAGGCGAACTGGTCGATGCCCGGTCCGGGCAGGAACAGGCAGCCCACATGGGCCAGCCGCGACGGCTCGCCGGTCGGGTAGAGCGCCACCTCCCGTCCCGGCGCGTGGCGGGCGGCGAGATCGGCGAACAGACGGGCCTGTTCCGGCCCGTCGGCATGGCAGGCGAAGCCGTTCAGCCCGGAGTGCCGAAAGAAACCGACGAGGAAGGATTCCCCCGCCACATGGCGGCCCTTCAGGTCCGCCCGCGCGGTCTCGTAACCATCGGGATGGAAGTAGATGGCGGCGTTGGACACGGGCGGTCGGTATCCTTTGGCGACGGTTGCTCTGGCGATGCCGGCGCGAGAGTACCCGCCCGGCCTTGCCAGAGCAACGCGTCCGAGCGGACGCCCGCCTTCCGTTCCGCCCCGCCGGCCGCCTCAGCCGTTGAGCCAGATCGCCAGATAATCGGTGCCGTTCACCGTGCCGGGCATCGCCGTCAGGGCTCCCACGGACTTGCCGCTCAGCGTCAGGCTGGCGTCGGTGCGGCCGTCGCCGTCGAGGTCGATGTGGGCCGTCGCGCCGGTGAAGCCGCCGGCGCCGCCAACCTCGGCCCAGGTGATGGCCGATTGCCCCGGCTGCCAGCCCCAGACGGTGACGATCTCCCCCGCCTCCAGGTCGGTCACGGTGGACCAGACGGGTTCCCCGGACCGGCCGTCGAGGAAGAAGGTGTCGTGTCCGGAGCCGCCGGTGAGGAAGTTCGACCCTGTGCCGCCGTCCAGCACGTCGTCCCCCGCCCCGCCGTCGATGGCGTCCATGCCGCCCCGGCTGTTGATGAAGTCGTTCCCGACCCCGCCGACGATCGCCTCGCCGTCGTCGCTGCCGATGAGCTGCCATTGCAGGGTCTGGACCGGCCCGGAATAGGTCGAGGCTTCCTGAAGGATCTGCGTTCCCGACGCGCTGTTGGCCACCCCGAAGAAGGTGCTGGCCACCGTGCCGGGGGTGGCGTCGCGGCTCAGCGCCAGGGTCAGGTCGCCGAAGGACAGATGCTCGATGCTGCGCAGGGTGTTGGTCCCCCGCGGCCCCTCCACCACCACCTCGCCGGCTCCGCTGTGGCGGATGGTGTAGGACGAGGGACCCTCCTCGAACACCACCGTGTCGAATCCGTCCCCGCCGTCCAGCAGGTTGTTTCCGGCCCCCCCGATCAG
>NZ_WHOR01000554.1:0-590 GCF_013340925.1 Azospirillum formosense | reverse complement strand
CTGCCCCCCCGCCCTCGGGCCCCCCGTCGCCCCCCGTCTGGTGCACGAGCTGCCCGGCGCCCCCCCCGCCGTGGTGACCGCCGCCGCCCCGGTCGTGACCCGGGTGGCCCATGGCGAGGGGCTGGGCCTGGTGCCGCTCGGCCTGCCGCTGCCCAAGGGCAAGCGCGCCCTGCTGGTCCCGGCGGAGCGCCGGGAGGCGGTGCTGCTGGAAATCCACGGCACGCTCGACCGGGCGCGGCGGCGCAACGCCCTGCTCGC
Source organism: Azospirillum formosense (assembly GCF_013340925.1). Classification (GTDB taxonomy): domain Bacteria; phylum Pseudomonadota; class Alphaproteobacteria; order Azospirillales; family Azospirillaceae; genus Azospirillum; species Azospirillum formosense. Next base: position 332 of record NZ_WHOR01000554.1, on the reverse strand, counting down.
CCAGGGGCGCCGCGCGCTGGAGGGCTGGTCCACCAGCCTGCACCCGGCGGACGACCGCACGCGGGTCCGCGCGGTGCGCGGCGACGACCTGCCCTGGCCCGGCCTGCCGGCGCCGGTGCGGCTCCAGGTGTCGCGCGTGCTCGACGCCATGGAACTGGCCGACCTGACGGACGACGATCTGGCCCTGCGGCTGGAGGGCGACCCGGCGCTGGCCGCCGCGCTGGAGGAGGCGCTGTCGCGCACCGCCGCCCGGCTGCACCGCTACGCCGGGGAGGCGGAGGGGGCAGACGATGCCTGGACCTTCGCTTCGCTGGCCGATCGGCTGTCCCGCG
>NZ_WHOR01000553.1:0-602 GCF_013340925.1 Azospirillum formosense | reverse complement strand
GGCGTGGGTCGCCTCGATATGGGCGCGGGCGTGATCGACCAGATGCATGTAATTGACGCCCGACGGGCAGGTCGTCATGCAGGACAGGCAGGAGAGGCAGCGGTCGACGTGCTTCACCTGATGCTCGGTGGGCGGCCCGCCCTTCTCCAGCATGTCCTTGATCTGGTAGATGCGGCCGCGCGGGCTGTCCAGTTCGTCGCCCAGCAGGACGTAGGTCGGACAGGTCGCCGTGCAGAAGCCGCAATGGACGCACTTGCGCAGGATCGCTTCCGAATCCCGGTAGTCGGCGTTGGCGAGCTGGGTGAGCGTGAAGTTGGTCTGCATGGATGCCTTACACTCCCGCGTACATGCGGCCAGGGTTCAGGATGCCGCAGGGGTCGAAGCTCTCCTTCACCCGGCGGCTGAGCGCCATCACCGGGTCGGGCAGCGGATGGAACACCTCCATCATGGTCCGCACGTCCTCGGGCGCACGCACGAGGGTCGCGTGGCCGGCGGTGCCCAGCGCGCCGCGGATCGCCGCCGCCGCGTCGGGCGTCGGCGCCACCGCCGCCCAGATCAGCCCGCCGCCCCAGTCGAAATACAGCTCCGCGTCCAGCCCCCAG
>NZ_WHOR01000552.1:0-607 GCF_013340925.1 Azospirillum formosense | reverse complement strand
GGGAGGGTTAGGGTGGGGGCCACTTATTGGATATGGGGAGTCTTCAGACCGGCGGCAGGGGAGATTGACCCGCCTCGCCCCCATGGTCCGGCGCGCCGAAGGCACCGTCCGGCCACAGGCTGGGGCCGTTGCCGTCGCGCAGGCTGAGGCTGCGCACCATGGCGCGCAGGGCGCCGATCATGACGCGCAGGGCGGCGGAGGAATCCGCCCCGCCGCCGATGCTGATGATCCAGCGCAGGGCGTCCATGTGAGCCTGCACCGCCTCCTGGAAGCTCTCCCCATCATGGTCCACCCAGGTGACGCAGGTGGACAGCGACGCGACGATGGCGGTGGCCGCGGCGTTGCCGACGGCGGCCAGTTGCAGGTCGGACACAGCGTGGCGCAGCCGCGTGCCCAACGCGTCGGGGCAGGCCAGAGCCCTTTCCATCCGGTCGAGCGCCAGCACCAGACGGACCATCTTCGGGTCGGTCGAGCGCAGCGGACCCGTCCCGGACGGGTCGGGCAGGGGCGGCGGCGGCGGGGGGAGGCGCAGCGGGGCAGGAGTGGGGGAGATCGCCGGGCGGGCCGGCGCCGGGGGCGGAAGGGAGGGGGGGGTGGTGGTCGTCGG
>NZ_WHOR01000551.1:0-611 GCF_013340925.1 Azospirillum formosense | reverse complement strand
CGGCGGCGGGGCTTCCGCGGGGTGCAGAACCGCCGACAGCAGAATTTCCACCTGGGACCGGGCGTCATCCGGCGTCAACACGGAGGGGTCGTAGGTCAGCAGGACGCTGCCCACCGCCGGGTTGTTCTCGGCCACCCGGATGGTGTCCAGCGCTTCCAGGCGGCCCAGCGCCTCCTGGAAGCGGTCGGCCCGCCGCAGCAGCGGGTGGCGCACGCGGATGCGCCCGGGCACCGCCGATGCGATGGGAGAGGTCCGTCCGGTCATTGCCCATTCTCCTGCATCAGCCGCGGTCCGCTCATCCAGCCGAACGCATTCCATGGTTGTGCAGAATATCCATAATTTCATAATGGTGAAACATTTCATCGGCTTCCTGCACAGGCGCCGGACGCAAGGCCGCGTTGCGGAAAAACCGCGTCCTCACCCAAGAAGTGCAGGGAACGGGGCGCAGAGCAGTGCCACCGGGCCGAGCCTCAGCGCCGTCCGCGGCGCGTGGGGCAGCAGCAGGACCAGCGCCGCGGCGGCCACCGTCAGCAGCCCCAGCCAGGCCGGAATTCCGATCCCCCACCCCCACGCGGTCACCACGGGCGGCAGCGACAGCGCGAGCCCCAGCC
>NZ_WHOR01000550.1:0-623 GCF_013340925.1 Azospirillum formosense | reverse complement strand
CACCGAGCCCGGCTTCATCGAGGCGACATGCTCGCGCGTCACCAGGATCGGCGCCTTGCGCCCGGGGATCAGCGCCGTGGTGATGACGATGTCCTGCTTCTTGATGTGCTCGGCCACCAGCGCCGCCTGCTGGCGCTTGTAGTCGTCCGACATCTCCTTGGCGTAGCCGCCCGCCGTCTCGGCCTGCTTGAACTCGTCGTTCTCGACCGCGACGAAGCTGCCGCCCAGCGACTGCACCTGCTCCTTGACCGCCGGACGCACGTCGGTCGCCGAGACGATGGCGCCGAGCCGCTTGGCCGTGGCGATGGCCTGCAGGCCCGCCACACCGACGCCCATGATGAAGGCGCGGGCCGGCGGCACCGTGCCCGCCGCGGTCATCATCATCGGGTAGGCCCGGCCATACTCGCTGGCCGCATCCACCACCGCCTTGTAGCCGGCGAGGTTGGCCTGGGAGGACAGCACGTCCATGACCTGGGCGCGGGTGATGCGCGGCATGAACTCCATGGCGAAGGCGTTCACCCCGGCCGCCGCGTAGGCGGCCACATGGTCGCGGCTGTTGTAGGGGTTGAGGATGGCGAACAGCAGCGCGCCGCGCTTGATCAGCGCCAGCTCGTCGAGGTCCC
>NZ_WHOR01000549.1:0-661 GCF_013340925.1 Azospirillum formosense | reverse complement strand
GTGGTGATCTCGATGCTGAACAGCTACTCGGGCTGGGCGGCGGCGGGCATCGGCTTCACGCTGCAGAACAACCTGCTGATCGTCACCGGCGCGCTGGTCGGCTCGTCGGGCGCCATCCTGTCCTACATCATGTGCAAGGGCATGAACCGCTCGATCTTCAACGTCATCCTGGGCGGCTTCGGCGGCGACAGCGGGGCGGCGTCGGCGGCGGCCGGCGGCGGCGAGCGCGGCACGGTCAAGGCCGGCTCGCCGGAGGACGCGGCCTACATCATGAAGAACGCCCAGTCGGTGATCATCGTCCCGGGCTACGGCATGGCGGGGGCCCAGGCGCAGCACGCGCTGCGCGAGATGGCCGACCTGCTGAAGAAGGAAGGCGTCGAGGTCAAGTACGCCATCCACCCGGTGGCGGGGCGCATGCCCGGGCACATGAACGTGCTGCTGGCCGAGGCCAACGTGCCCTACGACGAGGTGTTCGAGCTGGAGGACATCAACCGCGACTTCGGCACCGCGGACGTGGCCTTCGTGATCGGCGCCAACGACGTGACCAACCCGGCGGCCAAGACCGATCCGCAGTCGCCGATCTACGGCATGCCGATCCTCGACGTCGAGAAGGCCAAGACGGTGTTCTTCATCAAGCGCGGCATGGCCGCCGGCTACGCCG
>NZ_WHOR01000548.1:0-682 GCF_013340925.1 Azospirillum formosense | reverse complement strand
GACGCTTCCGGTTATGTCGGTCCAACCACTGGCCTGGTCCGCGTTCGCTCGCCACTACTAGCGGAGTCTCGGTTGATGTCCTTTCCTCCGGCTACTTAGATGTTTCAGTTCGCCGGGTTCGCCTCCCCACCCTATGAATTCAGGTGAGGATACCGCTTGCGCGGTGGGTTGCCCCATTCGGAAATCCACGGATCAAAGCCTGCTCGCGGCTCCCCATGGCTTATCGCAACGTGCTGCGTCCTTCATCGCCTCTCAGTGCCAAGGCATTCACCAGATGCCCTTCAGACGCTTGATCCTTCTCGCGAACGTCGCGCACAGGGACAAACCGCCCCTTGTGCCCGGACGCTCATGAAGATGCATCCTCGGTCACTATTCTCGACTTTATTCACGATTGTCAAAGATCCGCGTCGCTTCGAAAGCAACGCCCTACCACTTCCCGGCAGCCATTCATGAACGGGCATTTTGAAATGCCCGCTTCATCTTGGATTGGCTGTCGAGAAGGGATGCGCCGGCGGCGGCTTCTTGGTCGGCTCGCGGCCCGATAGGACGGGCCGGCTTTCCTTAGAAAGGAGGTGATCCAGCCGCAGGTTCCCCTACGGCTACCTTGTTACGACTTCACCCCAGTCGCTGACCTGACCGTGGTTGGCTGCCTCCGTTGCCGGTTAGCGCACCACCTTCGGGT
>NZ_WHOR01000054.1:0-26205 GCF_013340925.1 Azospirillum formosense | reverse complement strand
GCCGGGCACGCTCGGCCTTCGGCCCGGCGGGGGCTACCAGCCGCTGGCCCGGATAGCTCTTGCACGCCTGCGGCCCCATCTCGTCCAGGCAGATCACGACGCTGCCGGTGGGGGCGGCGGTGTAGAGTTGCTCGATAGCCCCCTTTTTCGAGCGAAGTCCGGATCGACACGCTCGCCAAACCATGTCTCCTCACGCCGCCACTTCAGGCCTTCGGCCAGCAGGATCTCGCTGATCCGGCTGCGCCGCATGCCAACGCCACGTTCACCCAAGTAGGCGACCAGGCGATCCAACGTCCAGCAGGCGAACGGCAGGCCCAACTCACCGGGCGCAGTCAGGGCGGTGGTAACCACCGTGCCGCGCTCTTCGGCGGTGTAGGTGGGGGGCGCCCCGAGCGCATCGCCTCATGCAAACCGGCAAGGCCCTGTTCGTTGAACCGCTTGAGCCAGAACCGCACGCATTTGCGGCTCAGCCCCATGCGGGTGGCGATCTCCGGCGCGCCCCAGCCCTCCTCCACGCCATGCAGAACGATCTGGGCGCGCCGAACCAAACCCGCGCCACGGGTGCGGGAACGCGCCAACTGCGTCAAAGCACTCAACTCTTCGGCGCCGACGGAACGGGCATGAACGGTCATGACACGCCACCTTTGAGGGGATTTCTCCCTTCAACCCACTCGCCCCTCTAAAATTCCCTCAATTTGCCGGATGCACCATTAAAGCGGATTTCAGCTCAGTTTAGATTCGGGTAGCCGCATAGCTTGAACCACGCTTTGGCATCGGTGGCGGTGATTGTATTGAGGGCTGGGCCGAGTTCCTGGTTGAGAGCATCGACAGTGCGGGCTTCCTTGGCGCGCAGGATTCCTTTGAGCTCGGCCCAGCCTGGCTCGATGGGCGAGAGGTCGGGCGAGTAGCGCGGGAGGAAGCGGACACGGATCCCCGCGGCTTCGAAGGCGGCGAGGATATCGGCGCGCTTGTGAGCGGAGAGGTTGTCCATGACGACCACGGCGCCGGGCTGGAGCACCTGCTCGACAAAGGCGAGAAACACGGCGGAGGAGGTGGACGCCTCGATGCTCATGGCGGCCAGCATGCCTTCGGCGCTCAACGCCCCAAGCACCGTGACGCGGCAGGCTTTTACATCATGGGCTGCTGTATGCGGCCTCCCTTACTGCGCGTAGCGGTTGGAATCGAACCGGTCGAGGTGAGTGCGAATCCAGTTTGCAGTCCTCGTCAGTCCTTCGCGAAACCCAATTTGAGGCTGCCAGCCGGTAAGGGAAACGCATTGGCTGTTGTCTGCCAGCAAACGTTCGACTTCGCTGGCCGGTGGGCGAAGGCGGTCTTCGTGGAGAAGGATAGGGACCTGACGGTCGCAGACCTCCATAGCCAGTTCTGCAACTTGGCCAATGCTCCATTCCCGGCCACTGCCAATGTTCAGGGTCTGGCCTTCCGAAGCGCCGCAGGCCCCCAGTGCGAGAAAAGCCTCCGCCGTGTCAGTCACATAGTTGAAGTCGCGGGTTGGGGTTAACGTTCCCAGCCGCAATGCATCACACCCGCTCAGGAGTTGGCTGAGAATAGTGGGAATTACAGCCCGTGCCGTCTGGCGAGGCCCAAATGTGTTGAAGGGCCGGGCTGTTACCATTGGCAATTTGAAGGATAGGTAATAGCTCTCGGCCATTTTATCTGCGCCAATTTTGCTGGCTGCGTAAGGAGACTGACCGGTCAATGGATGGCATTCCGCGATCGGAACGCTGCGCGCTGTGCCGTAGACTTCGGATGTGGAGGTATGGACCAGCCGGATCAGGCTGGTTGAACGCCGGCACGCTTCCAGTACGTTCAATGTGCCGCCGATGTTGGTGTCCACATAGGACCGCGGAGCCGAATAGCTGTAAGGAATGGCGATCAAGCTAGCCAGATGGAAAACGAAGCTTTGCCCGGCGACCGCCTTTTGCACCCGCTCGGCATCGCGTATGTCGCCCGGGAAAATCTCGACGGCAGTCAGGGTGGCCTGCGGCACGTCGGCAAGCCACCCCAGGGAATTCCAGGAATTGTAAAAGGTAAACGCCCGGACTTGGGCCCCTGCCCGTGCCAACCTTTCCACAAGATGGCTACCGATGAATCCATCTGCTCCGGTCACCAGGACGGTTTGCCCGGCGTAGACCTGAGCAGGATCAGCCTGGGGGTCTGTCACGCTGAACTCCTATCGCATCATACTGTCCTGACCGTCGCAAGGTTTTGATTTCGGCGCGGACGCGGCATGCTTGCCAGTTCCCTTCGGCAACGTCCAGACTTATCCCTGGCTGTTCGGGCTCAGATCATACGTGGTAGGATGTGGGTGATCGGGGAGGCGATTGATCTCGGCTTTTGGAAAGCCCTGAAGGGTGGGCGTGTTTTTAGCGCAGAGGAAATTGGAAACATATGGAAGGTCGAGATTTTAGCATCGCCTGCACTGATTCCGCTCTGCCCATCCAGGAAGGGATGGCGCAGTTGGAGCGTGCCCACAAACGTATCCTGCTGGTGGTTGATGCAAAACGGCGCCTTCTTGGTGTGGTCGCCGACAGCGACTTCCGGCGGGCGCGGTTGAATGGCCAGGATTTTTCTGCCCCTTTGCATACGATTATGACCCGCAATCCGGTGGTCGGACGGCCCGACATGACGCCGTCGGAAATGCTGGCTTTGATGCGCCGGGCACATTGCCATGAACTGCCTATTCTGGACGGCGCCGGTCGGGTTGTCGATCTGTTGCTAATCGAGGATGTGTTCAATGTCCGGGAATCGTCGCCAGCCTTGACAGCCGTGGTGATGGCCGGTGGCTTGGGGCAGCGGCTGCGTCCTTTAACAGAGCACACGCCCAAGCCTCTGTTGCCGGTCGGCGACCAGCCGATCCTGTTCACCCTCCTCGATCAGCTTCTGGCCAGTCACTGTGAGCGGATATACCTTGCCTTGAACTATATGGCACCAGCTGTGATCAAGGCGGTGGAGGCGGTACCACGCTATCGTCAGACCGTGCGGTTTCTGCGCGAGGACACGATGCTGGGAACCATCGGCGCCCTCTCTCTCCTGCCGGAGCGGCCTGATCACCCTTTCATCGTCATGAACGGCGACATTCTCGCACGGATTCCGTTCGAGGACATGCTGCGTACGCACCAGCGCGAAGGGAATGCCCTGACCGTCGCTGTGCGCGAGCAGACCCAGCAGCTTTCCTATGGCATTGTCACACTGGAGGGAACGCGGGTCACGGGCATGCGGGAAAAGCCGATCCTCAGCCACTTCATCAATGCCGGCATCTATGTTCTGAACCCGTCCCTCCTGGACTGGATACCGCATCAGACCCGCTATGATGCCACGACCCTAATCGAGGATTCGCTTCGGCAGGGGCTGCGTGTCGGTTCCTTCCCGATGCGGGACTATTGGATTGACATCGGTTTACCGGATCAGTTGGAACAAGCCCGGCGTGATTATGAGGGCATGTTTGGAGCCGCCTGCTCGGAACAGCCCGCCGAGGCGGACGTGTAATGTCCTACACTCCGATTAACAAAGGCCAGTTCACCCTCGATACGCCTGAACGTGCCGCCGCGTTCGAGCGTGCCCGCGGCCATGGCTGGGCCGAGGACTATGCGGAGAACCGCCGGCAGTGGACGAGCCTTCCGCATGAGAAGCGGGTCGCCAACTATCCTCTTCATGTCGATCTCGAACTGGCGTCCATCTGTAACCTGCGCTGCCCGATGTGTTACACGATCAGTGCCCATTTCCGGGAGCGGGTGAACGCACGCCTGATGGATTTTGGCCTGTTCACGCGGTTGGTCGATGAATGCGCTGCAGGCGGCGTCTATTCCATCCGGTTGTCCCTTCGGGGCGAAGCCTTCCTGCATCCCCGCATCGTGGACTGTGTCCGCTACGCCAAGCAGAAAGGAATCCGCGAGGTTTCCACTCTGACCAACGGGATGCGGCTTGATGGTGCGCTGTTCCAGGAATTGATGGAGGCGGGGCTGGATTGGATTACCGTCTCCATCGATGGCGTGGGGGCCGTTTACGAGCAGATCCGCCGCCCAGCCTGCTTTGACGATATGGTGGCCAAACTGACGGAGTTTGCGCGCCTGCGCCGAGAGGCCGGACGTGTGAAGCCAGCGATCAAGGTGCAGTCGATCCTTCCCGCCATCGCCGAAAAGCCGGAAGAATTCTACGCCATCTTCGCTCCGATCACCGATTTGGTCAGCGCCAATCCGCTGATCGATTTTATGAGGGACAAGGTGGCCCTGCCCAAAATACCGGACTTTTCCTGCCCCCAAATTTATCAGCGCCTGGTGGTGGGGGCCGATGGCACCTGCATGATGTGCGCCAACGACGAGAGCCAGGAGATCGTCGTCGGCGACGCCAACCGCCAGACCCTGCACGAAATCTGGCACGGTCCGGAGATGACGCGGATACGGGACCTGCATGCCCGGCACGAGGGCTGTGCCGCGTTGAAGCCTTGTGCCAACTGTTACCTGCCGCTTGCGACCCGGTCGGAGGAGGTGAAAATGGGCGAGCGGGTCGTGACGGCGGAGAAGTACGTTGACGGAACAGAAAGCGTAGCCGCCTTGGAAACGCCGGATCGTTGGCGCCGGGAAGGATTGAGCGTATGACGTCGCCCCGTCAATGGCGTGTGCCCTTCAGCGATGTCCGACTGGATGAGGATGACCGGGCCGCCGTAATGGCGGTGCTGGAATCCAACTGGCTGACCATGGGGCCCAGGATTCAGGAGTTCGAACAGGCTTTCGCGACGGCCCTGAGCGGTGGCGTCAGCGCCGTCGCGGTCAGCAACGCCACGGCCGCGCTGCATCTTTCCCTTGCGGCGCTGGGAGTCGGGCCGGGAGACGAGGTGATTTGTCCGGCCCTCACCTTCGTCGCGACCGCCAACGCCGTCCGCTATGTCGGTGCGACGCCGGTGCTTGCCGACATCTGTTCGGAAGACGAATGGAACATTGATCCGGTCGACGTCGAGCGGCGCATCACGCCACGCACCAAGGCGATCGTCGTGGTGCATTACGGCGGCTATCCGGTGCGTATGGATGAAATCCTGGACATCGCACGGCGCCATGGTCTGCTGGTGGTGGAGGATGCGTCCCACGGTCCCCTGTCGGAGTGGCGCGGGCGCAAACTGGGGACCATCGGCGATGCCGGCTGCTTCAGTTTCTTCGGCAACAAGAACATGACCACCGGCGAGGGCGGCATGGTGGTTACGGCGCGGGCCGATGTGGCCGAGCGCCTGCGCCTGATGCGCAGCCATGGCATGACCAGCAACAGCTATGCCCGGTTTCGAGGGCATGCCTTCGGCTACGACGTGGTGGCGACCGGCTATAATTTCCGCATGGATGAGATGCGGGCAGCTTTGGGCATATCGCAACTCAGGAAATTGGCGTCCGGAAACGCGTACCGGGGCGGTTTGGTACGGCAATATCGAGAGCGCTTGAAACGCCAGGTGCCACAGGTAACTGTCCCATTCCCCGAGAGCAATGGTAACCTATCCTATCATATCTTTCCGATACTTCTGCCGTGCGGATATGCTGGCCGTGAGCATCTGATGGCGCGTATGGCTGAATGTGGTGTGCAAACCAGCATTCATTATACGCCTATTCATTGGTTCAGTGCTTTTCGAGATGAGTCAATATTCATGCCGGTTCTTGATGGAATGGCGGACAGAATTCTTACATTGCCTCTATTCGCAAGAATGTCACCGGAGGACGTCAATTACGTTGTCGAAAGCCTTGATAAATGTCTGTAAAAATAGTTTTTTTTGCTTTTCACAATGCGGGTTTTGATTGCCTGGATTGGTCTTTGTCCTGCCAGGATTATGAAGTTTCTCTGGTGGTGACGCATGATCCGTATCCAGGCGAAACTGTATGGTTTGAATCCGTAGCTGATAGAGCGAGGCAATCTGGAGTTCCGACGATTTTCTACAGCCGGGGCGATGAAGAAATTTTGTTGCAACAACTTGCAGAAATTAAGCCGGATCTCATCATTTCTGTCAATTATCGGCGTAAGATATCTATGAAGGCCGTTTCTATGGCTAGAATCGGTGCCTTCAATGTTCATGATTCCCTTCTTCCCAAGTACAGAGGGTTTGCGCCATCGGTGTGGGCTTTGCTACGGGGGGAAACGCAAACAGGCGTAACATTGCATGAAATTATAGAAGAGATTGACATGGGGCCTATTGTGGCACAGCGGGCACTGCCCATCCTACCTGATGATACGATACGCGAACTCCTCGCGCGCATCCGCATCACCACTCTGGATTTGTTCCGCTCTAGCTTGCCTCTCCTGACCAATGAGCAATTTGAACGGATTCCGCAATCTCCCGGCACCGGTTTCTCCATGCCACGTCGCTCCGTGAAGGACGACTACATCGATTGGACTGGGACAGCTGATAGCATCCGGAACTTCGTGCGTGCCGTAGCGCCTCCGATCGCCTTCGCGCGGACACGGCTTGGGCAGCATGAATTGCGTGTTGATGACGCAATCGTTGAACGAGGCTTGCGCATGCAAGGGGCCGCGCTTGCGCCTGGAACGGTCGTGGATCGTCCATCCAGCAGCACGGCGCGTGTGCAGGCCATCGACGGGACCATCCTGATCCGCTTCAGCCCCGTGCCAAGCGGTGCTGAAGAATGGGAGCATACCGTTCTCATGAACGCATTGAAGCCTGGGGAGTGCTTGCAGTGAGCTTGTTGCCGGAAGCGCGGACGACACCGCTCATCATCGCTGAGATCGGCGCCAAATACGCCAGTCTGGACATCATGCAGCAGATGGTCCAAGCTGCGAAGGAGTGCGGTGCGGATCTGGTGAAGTTCCAGACTTATCAAGCGGAAACGATCAGCACGCCCGGTGCTACCTTCACGATGGAAGACGGCTCCATCATCTCCCAATACGACTTTTTCAAAGCTTATGAGCTGTCGGAGGCCGATCACGCGGCGTTGGATGATTTTTGCCGGGACATCGGCATCGGTTGGCTGTCCACCCCCAGCCACCCCAATGACGTGACTCTGCTGGAGCGCTTCGACCCTCCTGCCTACAAGACCGGATCGGACGACCTCACCAACCTTCCCTTTCTCAGGTACATTGCCGAGCAGGGGCGGCCGATGATCGTTTCTACCGGCATGTGCACTTTGGGAGAGGTGGAGAGGGCGGTGGAGACCATCGTCGCTGCTGGTAACCAGAATCTGGTTCTTCTGCATTGCGTGGTGTCCTACCCGGCTCGGGCGGAAGATGCGAATCTGCGGGCCATCCAGACCCTGCAGCAGGCTTTCGGCTTCCCGGTCGGCCTGTCCGACCACACCACCGATGAGTTCACCAGCGTTCTGGCCACGGCCCTGGGAGCGGTGGTGATCGAGAAGCACCTGACCCTGGACCACGCTTTGAAACTGCCCGATCACCAAGCATCCCTGGACCCCACGGCTTTCCGGCGGTTGGTGGAGCGGGTCCGGCTGGTGCCGGCGGCCTTGGGGGACGGGGTGAAGCGCATTCTTCCCACCGAAGAGAAGTGGCGGCGCGCGGCCCGCAAGTCCCTGTTCGCCATCGTGGACATTCCCGCCGGCACCCGCATCGAGCCGGACTATCTGACCATTCGCCGTCCCGCTGACGGCATCCATCCCCATCACCTGGAACTGGTGATCGGGCGCTCGGCCCGGACGGATATTCCCGCCGGCGCCCTGATTGCCTGGAACATGCTGTCCGACTGATGCCCGCCGCTGAAATTTTGATTCGAGTCGACGGCGGCCATGTCATCGGGCTCGGTCATATCTTCCGTATGCGCGCGCTTGCACACCGGCTGATTGGAAACGGGTTTTCGGTCGCCCTGGCGGTGCGGCGGGAAACCCCGGGGGAGACGGTGCTGCGAGAAGCCGGACTGGTCGTGCATGGACTGGCGGACGATGAGGCCTTTCTGCCGCTGGCGCAGACCTGTGGGGCGGGGATCGTCATCCTGGATGTGCTGAACACCTCCGTCGACCTGCTGCGTGCCCTGCGCCGAGCCGGCATTCGGCGTCTGGTTACTCTGGACGACGAAGCCGGAGGGTTGATGGAGGCCGACCTGGTCATCAACTCCATCGTCTCCCTGGCTGGGCGCTATGACGCCACCGCCTGCCGGGCCCAACTGTGCGAGGGGCCGGCTTACATGATCCTGCAGCCGGAGATGGCCCGGTCCGGCCCGCCGCGGCCAGTACCCGACCGGGCCAGACGTCTGCTGCTCTGCTTCGGCGGCAGCGACACGCGCGGATTGAGTGCCCGTGTTTTGTCCGCCTTGGGAGCACTGCCCGGTCCGTTGGATCTGCATCTGAATCTGGGGCCGGCTGCGTTGCAGGGACAGGGTCTGATATCGGCCCGGATAGCGTCTCCGCATCCGGTCACGGTGATGCGGGGCGTGCCGGATCTGGCCGCCTGTTTTCGGAATATGGATTTGGTGCTCTGTGCCGGCGGCATCATGCTCTATGAACTGGCCGCACTCGGGGTTCCGGCTGCCGCCATCGCCTCCGAACCGCATGAACGGGCCACCATCGATTTCTTTGTGGGCGCAGGATGCGTGCTGGATTTGGGATACTATGAGACGCTTCGACCGAGCGATCTGACGGCGCGCCTGGCCTCGCTGCTGGACTCAGCGGCACGGCGTCGTGACATGGCCCGATGCGGGCCGCTTTTGGTCGATGGCGGGGGCCTGGAGCGTTGCGTGAGATTGATCGGAAAGCTGGCGGCATGAAGCGGGTGTGCATTCATCAACCGGATTTCGTGCCGTATCTGGGGTTTTTCGACAGACTTCTCTCCACCGACGTCTTCATCCTGCTCGACGATGCGCAGTTCCTCCGGCGGGGGTGGCATCATCGCGATCGGATCAAGACCCGGCAGGGCAGCGATTGGCTGACCCTGCCGGTCGAGAAATCGCCCCAGACCACGCCGATCAACCATATGCGCTTGGCTCCAACGTCGGCTGGGTGGCAGGCGAATCTGCTGAATCAGCTTCAGGAAAATTACCGAGATGCCGCCCACTTCAGTAAAGAGTTTCCCTGGATCACCGAGCTGCTGAGCGGCCCGTTCGAAAGGCTGGTGGACCTCAATTTGGCTTTCCTTAAGGAATGCTTGCGACGATTCGAGTTGCAGCCGGAAATCGTCCTGGCTTCGTCCTTGGGGGTTGCCGGCGCCCGTACCCAGCGGCTGGTGGATCTGGTGCGAGCCGTGGGAGGCACCAGCTATCTGAGCGGCACAGGGGCCCTGGACTATCTGGAGCCGGAGCGGTTCGTGGAAGCAGGCATCACGTTAACTATCCAGGATTTCCGGCACCCGGTCTATCCGCAGCTCCATGGGCCTTTCATGCCTTATCTTTCCTGCTTGGACGCGCTCCTCAACTGCGGTTCTGACGTGGCGGAAATCCTGCGGGCCAAAAACGTTCAGGAAACTGGTCCGTGAGCGTCGGCATTATTCTGCAGGCGCGCATGGGATCGACCCGGCTGCCAGGAAAGGTGCTCCGGCCATTGGACGGCATTCCCATGCTGGACCGGATCGTGGCCAAGCTGGACCGTGAGGCCGACTTTCAACTGGTGGTGGCCACAGGCGATCTGCCAGGCGATGATCCGGTTGCGGCCCATGCTGAGGCCCTACGGGTTCCGGTTTTCCGAGGTTCTTCCCTGGACGTGCTGGACCGCTATTACCGTTGCGCGCTACGTTTCGGCTTCACCCAGGTGATCCGGGCGACGGCGGACAATCCCTTTGTGGATGTGGAGGAGGGGGAGCGTCTGTTGCGCCGGCATCTGGCCGACAGAGCCGATTACAGCCTGACCATTGACCTGCCTCTGGGGGTGGGGTTGGAGGTCTTTACGTTCCCGGCCCTGGCCCGTTCCTGGCTGGAAGGGCACGCTCCCCACCATCGTGAGCACGTCAACGAATACATCCTGGAGAACCCCGAAGTGTTCCGGATCACCCGGGTGTTGGCCCCCGAACCCAAGAAAGCGCGCGGGTTGCGCCTGACGGTGGACACGGCGGTCGATTTGGCGCGCGCCGAAGCCATGCTGGTGGAATGGCGGCACCAGAACGGCGTGATGCGCGATGGCGCAAGTGCGGACAGCCGGAAGGACGGAGCCGATTTCGGCGAGCCGGGAACCGAATGGCTGGTCACCAACGCCGTACGGGTCTGGGAGGGGCGTGCATTGATGGGAGAAGAACGATGAAGGTGTTGGCCCTTGGGGCCCATGCGGACGATGTGGAGATCGGGTGCGGCGGCAGCCTGCTGCGCTGGGCGGCGGAAGGGCACGAACTGGTTCTCTACGTTGCTACGGATTCCGCTTATGCCGCCCCCGACGGCCGCCCAATCCGCAGGGCTGAGGAGGCCCGGCGCGAGGCGGAAGCTTCGGCCGCTCGGCTGCGCGCCCAACTCGTCCTCGGGACTGCGCGCACCTTTGCCCTTGCCTGTGCCGAGCCCCTCACCGCCCGGCTCGTGGAGCTGTTCGAGACGGTGCAGCCGGATTTGGCCCTGGTGCATTGGGGGGGCGACACCCACCCGGACCATCGAGCTCTGTTCCAAGCAACCCTGCACGCCAGCCGGCGGTGTCCGCGGCTGCTCGGTTATGCGAGCAACTGGTATCCCGGTGCGGAGACCTTTGAGCCGCGGCTCCTGGTCGACATCTCCGGAACCCTTGAGGCGAAGCTCGACCTGATCGGTGTGTTCGCTTCGGAGAACGGGCGGACCGACGGTGTCTGGCAGAGGCACGCCCGCGAGCAGGCGGCGCTTCTCGGGCGGCAAGCCGGCGTCCGCTACGCGGAAGGGTTCCACATGGTCAAATACCTGATCTGAGCAAGGCTTGGCGCAAATGGCACATCACATCGTCGATATACCGGAGGATCTTGCGCAGGCCCTTCTGGATTTTCGCCGCGCCGTGGGAGGGAAAAGCAGCCCGGACACCTTGCTGCGCGCCTTGGAAATTGGAGCGGCCCTGCTTCCCCACGCCGAAGGCGGCGCTGTCACGGTGCGCCGGCCGGACGGAACGGAGCACAGGATCTTTCTGCCTCGGGATCATCGCGTCCGACTGGCCGCGGGGAACAAGGATTTGGAGAACCGGCACCGTGGAGAACGCTGTTTTATCCTGGGAGCTGGGCCCAGCCTGGTAGGGTTGGATCTTCGCCGGCTGGCGGGAGAAACGGTGATTTCGGTCTCGCGCACCTATGATCTGCCGGATTTTGCTTTTATCAGGCCTCGCTACCATTGTTTCCCGACGTTCACGCGTCAAGTGATGTCTCCGGATGAGATCGCAGACCTTTTTGCCACTATGGACCCATATCTGGGCGACGCGGAGCTTCTGCTCAGCGCTGAAGAGGCCGAGATCGTCGAAAGTCATAGCCTGTTTCCCACCCGCAAGGTCCGTTACCTCGCCTTTGATCCCGCGGGAATCCTGCCGCCGCCGCCGCGCCTGCCCAACCTGACCGAACTGTTGCCGAATGTTCAGTCGGTGCCCATCATGGCCCTGATGATCGCCATGTACATGGGCTTCCGGGACATCCACCTCCTGGGTTGCGATCATGACGAAATCTGGAGCGGCACCTACAAGTACGCGTTCACTCCGTCTTTTACAATCAATGACCTCTCGGTGGATAAGGAGCGCCGTGTGGTGACCAGCACCCACGATCTGCTTCAGAACTACGGCCTGCTTTGGCGTCAGTATCGGCAGTGTCGCCTGATTGCCGAGGCGAACGGGATACGGATCGTCAACGCCACAGCCGGTGGCCGGCTGGACGAGTTCGAGCGTGTCGCGTATGAATCCCTATTCGCGGATACCCTCTCCGGCGGAGACAAATTTTGACCAATTTGAACGATCTGACGCCGGATCTGGTGATCCATTCGCTTGAGGACATGCGCAGCGCGATCCGCAGCTATCCTCGCAAAACGCCTGGCCTCGCTCGCTATCAGGATATGCTGATAGCGTTCGACGATGTGCTGGCGTTGTACAGCGAGGTCCGGAACATTCTGATGCAGGGAATCTATGATTTTCCGGCCACCCGTCCCGATGCCTTTATCATCGATGGGGGCGCTCATCTTGGCGTTACGGCTCTACGCTTCAAGCACCGGCATCCGCAAGCGACTGTTCTTTGTTTCGAGCCGTCGCCGGAGGTTCTGCCCCTGCTGTACCGGAACATTGCCGGCAACGCCTTGTCGGGCGTGTCGGTGGTCGAAGCCGGTCTCGCCCCCGGACAGGGGACGTCAGCTTTTCTGCCGGACGGAGCGGACGGCGGCCGGATGATGGCGGAAGCATCAGGTGGAACGACAGTTCCCACCGTCTCCCTGTCGCGTTACATCCAGGGGCGGGTCGATATGCTCAAGCTGAACATCGAAGGCATGGAGTATCCTGTACTGCTGGAACTGCAACAGTCCGATTGCCTGCATCACATCGACCGCATGATCATCGAGTATCATGGTTGGCCGAACGCCTCTCAAACGCTGGGGCATATTCTGAACATTCTGGCCGAAAACGGATTCCGTTACCTTATTCATGACTTCGATGCGGAGACGAACCCGGCCAGCAAGCCGCCTTTCCTGGCGAATCGGGACGAGCTTTGGTTCGCCCTGATCCATGCCCGCCGCGTCCGCTCCGCCTAGCAGCCGTTCATGCGCATTCTGACCGTCAATTCCCACGAGCAGGCCGGCGGGGCCGAACGCATTGCGACGGAGCTGACCCGAGGCTATCGGGAGCATGGACACACAGCCATGCTGGCGGTCGGCTATCCGAAGCCGTCGGAAAGCCGGGCCTTGGCCTTACCCCGCGAACGGACCTGGCCCGCCCGCAATCCGTTGGCTCCGCCAAGCCCCGATTTGCCGACCCGCCGGACGGCTCTGCGCGCTGGGCGGGAGGACCATTTTTATCCATCCAGTTGGGACATTCTGGACCTGGCTCCGGAACGGCCCGACCTGTTGCATCTGCACAATCTCCACAGCTGGTATTTCGACCTCCGCGCCCTGCCCTGGCTCAGCCAGCAGGTTCCGACCGTGCTCACGCTGCATGACGCTTGGCTGTTGAGTGGCCATTGCGCCCACTCTCTGGAATGCGACCGTTACAAGAGCGGATGCGGCGATTGTCCCGACCTTGGGCTCTATCCAGCCATCAGCGCCGACGCCACTGCATCGAATTGGAGGATGAAGCGGGAACTGCTGCAGGCGTCGCGTCTGTATGTGGCGTCCCCCTCCCGCTGGTTGATGCAGCGGGCCGAAGGCACCCTGCCCCGGGCTGGGCTGGTGGAGACGCGCGTTATCCCCCAAGGCGTGGCAACGGATGTGTTCCGGCCGGGCGACCGGTCGGCCGCACGGGCGAGGCTGGGACTGCCGGCGGATGCCTTCATCCTGCTGTTCTGCGCCAACAGCTTTCGGCACAGTTCCTACAAGGACCCGGAGGGACTGCGTCTGGTCCTGACCCGGCTGAGCCACGCGTGGCAGGGCCCTCCCCTGCTCCTGCTCGCTTTAGGGGATGAGGCGCCGGACGAAAGCATCGGCCCGGCCCGGCTGGTTCATGTACCGTTTCAGAGCGATCCGCGTCGGGTCGCCCTCTACTATCAGGCCGCCGATCTTTACGTGCATGCTGCCCGTGCAGAGACGTTCCCGAACGTGATCATGGAGGCGCTGTGCTGCGGGCTGCCCGTGGTGGCTTCGGCCGTCGGGGGCATTCCCGAACAGGTGGCTGCCCTGAATTCGGCCAATGGTCTTTGCGAATCGTGGTGGGCGGCCGCGGATCATGACGCGACTGGCCTGCTGTACCCGGCTGGCGCTTATGACGCCATGGCCGAAGGCATTGCCAGTCTCGCCCGATTGCCTGAACTGCGCCACCGTTTGGCCGAGAACGCGGCGGCCACAGCCCCAGCCCGCTTCGACATGGCCCGGACGGTCGCCGCTTACCTGGATTGGTTCGCGGACATTCTCGACCAGGGCCGCCACGACCCGAGTCCGGCGCTTCCGTCCCCGGCGCTTCCGTCGGGTTGGGCTTTGACTCTGGCGCGCCGGCTGGAGCAGGCGGAACCGGTCAGCCGTCTTTTCGGATTCGACCGCGGAACGCCGGTTGACCGGGTTTACATCGAAGCGTTTCTTGCCACCCAAGCCTCCAGCATCCGAGGACGGGTTTTGGAAGCCGGTGACGACACCTATACCCGCCGCTTTGGCGGTGACAGGGTGAAGAGCGTCGATATCCTGCATGCCACCCCCTCCTCCGGTGCCACCCTGGTCGGGGACTTGGCCGATCCGGATCTGCTGCCCGAGGGTCGTTTCGACTGCATCATCCTAACCCAAGTCCTGCATTTTCTGCCGGACATGCCTGCGGCTCTGCGCAATCTGCGGCGTGCCCTTGCTCCCGGCGGGGTTCTGCTGGCAACTCTTCCGGGGATCACCCAGATCAGCCGCTATGACATGGACCGTTGGGGCGATCGTTGGCGCCTGACCCGTTGCTCCGCCAACGAGCTGTTGAAGGTTGGCTTTCCTGATGACCGAATCGAGCTGTTCAGCCACGGCAACGCCGCGGCGGCGACTGCCTTCTTGAACGGGCTGGCGGCGGAAGAACTGCCGGCTCCGCTGCTGATGGCCCATGACATGGATTACGAGGTTGTCTTGGCCGCGAAGGTGACCCGGTGCGCGCCGGGCGCTGTGCCGGCCCACCCCCGGTCGCGGCCGGGCGGGCCGCTGATCCTGAACTATCATCGGGTGACATCGCTGTCGCTCGACCCGCAACGGTTGGCTGTGCGGCCGGACCGCTTCGCCGGTCATCTGGAGGTTCTGCGCAAGCGCGCGGCGCCAATGCCTCTTGCCGCCTTGCTGGAAGGACTGCGGCGAGGCGACTTGCCGGACCTTGCGGTGGCGGTGACCTTCGATGACGGCTACGCCGACAACCTGCATCTGGCGGCGCCCCTTCTGGCGGCCCATGAGGTGCCGGCGACGGTCTTCGTCACCGCGGGGGCCATCGGCAGCGATCGGGAGTTCTGGTGGGACGAGCTGGAGCGGCTGTTCCTATGGCCCGGCACCATCCCGGAACGGCTGTTCCTTCCCACCGAAACCGGAGGCATCGGTGCCGATTTCACCGGCTGCGCCACCTACAGCCCGGAGGAATGGGAACGGAACGCGGCCTGGACCGTCCTCGACGCCACGGACCCAACCCCCCGGCACGCCTTTTACCGGCGCTTGTCCCGCGTCCTTCACACGACGGGTTCGGCGCAGGCGCGGCTCCATATCCTGGAGGGGCTGGCGCAGCGTTTCGGGCGTTCCCTGTCCGGCCGGGCGAGCCACCGCGCCTTGAGTGCACATGAGTTGCGGCGGCTAGCCGGTATGCCGGGCCTGGACATCGGTGCCCACACCATGGGCCATGGCCGCCTGTCCTTGCTGGAAGCCGATCAGCAGCGGATGGAGATCGCCGACAGCAAAGCCCGCCTGACGGAACTGACCGGCCGGTCGGTGTCCCTTTTCGCCTATCCCTATGGCGACGAAGGCAGCTTTACCGCCGAAACCCGGGCGCTCGTGAAGGAAGCGGGCTTCGCCGCCGCCGTGACTACGCAGCCGCGAGCGGCATGCCCAGCGGACGATCTCTTCGCCCTGCCCCGCCTCACCGCGCCGGATTGCGATGGAGACGGGTTTGCAGACTGGTTGGAAAGGGCCTTTTCCGGTCAGATGAATGCCTGATGAGACCTGTGCGCGAAAGGGCCGCGGCGCTCACCTCGGGAGCTGTTAAGGCGGCGTGGCATCGCTGATTCCATGGCGTTGGTGGCGATGGAGGCGAGCAATGGCGCGGCGTCGGATCGGGCAGGAAGAATTCCGTTTCCCGGCTGAGGAGGGACGGCGCGGCAGCGCGCTGGATGAGGCCTCTGCCCTGCTTGACTGGTCCGGGATCGATCGCCTGCTTGACCTGCTCCCCAAGTTTCCTCCACTCAGAGTGCGAGTCCCCTCATGTGATGCCCTGAATGGGCGTTGATGGCAACCGGGGCCGGGGCATGCCCCGGCCCCGGTTGCGGCGACGTCCGCGTGGCGACTTCGATCGGTGTGGCGCCGCCGAGTATGGCGCGACAATCTGGATGAAGGAGCGCGACGATCAGGATGAGAAGAGCTGGGGTCGCGGCTGAAGGATGATTGTCGCGCGCGGCGTCGGTTTTCAAGCCTCCTGTCGCGGCGCGTCAATCTGGTTGGCGTTGATTGTCGCGCGGGAGGGCGGGCGTCCCGGTCCGCGTTTGCGCTCCAGGGCGGCTCGCCGCCGATAGCTTTCGACGTTCATCTCGAAGATGGTGGCGTGGTGAACGAGCCGGTCGATGGCGGCCAGGGTCATGGCTTGGTTCGGAAAGATCCGCCCCCACTCGCCGAACGGCTGGTTGGCCGTTATCAACAGCGAGCGGCGCTCGTAGCGGGTTCCGATCAACTCGAAGATGACGCTGGTTTCGGCCTGGTCCTTGTTGACGTAGGCGAAGTCGTCGAGGATCAGCAGGTGGTACTTGTCGAGCTTGGCGATCGCCGATTCCAAAGCGAGGTCGCGGCGGGCGATCTGCAGCTTCTGCACGAGGTCGGTGGTCCGGGCGAACAGGACGCGCCAGCCGTTTTCCACCAACGCGTAGCCGATGGCGGCGGCGAGATGGCTTTTGCCGCCGCCGGGCGGCCCGAACAGGATCAGGTTGGCGCCCTTTTCCAGCCAGCTGTCCCCGGCGGTGAGCGCCATGACCTGGGCCTTGCTGACCATCGGCAGGGCGCCGAACTCGAAGGTCTCCAGCGTCTTGCCCGGCGGCAGGCGGGCCTCGTCGAGGTGGCGTTCGATGCGGCGCCGGGCCCGTTCGGCCATTTCATGCTCGGTGAGCGCGGCGAGGAAGCGGGCGGCCGGCCAGCCCTCCTTGTCGGCGCGGGCGGCGAACTCCGGCCAGATCAGCTTGATCGCGGGCAGGCGCAGGTCGCCCAGCGCCAGCGACAGGCGGGCGGTGTCGATGGGATCGGACGGGCTCATGCGGCGGCTCCCGGGCGGACGGTGCCCAACTCGTCGTAGAGGCTCAGCGGCACCAGCTCGACCACGACGTCGGTGATGGCCGGGGCGGCGGGCTGGAATCGCTCGCGCAAGCCCGGCAGATCGGGCAGCCGGCCGGCGTCCAGGTCGGCGTCGAGCCGGTGGGCCAGTTCGGCCTCGCAGCCGCGTTCATGGGCGAGCGACAGCAGGCCGACGGTGATGGTGCAGGCTTGGCGCTCGCTGCCGGCGGCCAGCAGCGCCTCGAAGACGCGGGCGTAGGCGCGGCGGGGAAACAGCTGGTCGCGGTAGACGAGGTTGAGCAGCGCCATCGGCTTGCGCCGCAGCGCGTGGATGATGGTGAGGGCGGCATCGTGCGTGCGATCGAGGTGACCCCCGCCAATGTGCACGACGGGAAAATGCTGGGATCGGTTCTTCCGCAGGAACCAGGGGATGTCTACGCCGACTTGGCTTACGTGGGAGATGCCAATCGCCAGCACATTCTTGCCGCTGGCGGTCGTCCATTCCCTCCCGCTCGCGGCACCTGGGGTGGCGAGGCGGCGCTGCGGCGGCTGGAGACCTGGAACCGCCAAGTCGGGAGGATCCGGGGCCGGGTGGAGAAAATCTTCGGGACGTGGAAGCGCAGCTACGGCTTGCGGCGGGCTCGCTACCGCGGCTTGGCCCGCTTCGGCCTCCAGGTCCGGCTTACAGCCATCGCCTACAACCTGCGCCGGGCGGCGACCATCCTGAAGCCCGTTCCAGCATGATCAGGGGAGGAGTGTGTCTGCGGCGCGCTTGGCGCTGCCTTCAGCGCCCGCGGCCGCCGATAAATCAGGTCGTTGGCTCTCAAAGCCTGGATTTTCCGCCGCCATCTCCCAACCGCGCACAGGTCTCATCATACCGGCGAGTGGGCCGGACAGGAGAATTGGTTGGCCGGAAGCCTATGCGGGTTCTTGAGACAGGTACCGCTCTACGAACAGTCCCATGATCATGTCAATCACGGCGTTGGACACATGGCGGGAATGGCAGTCGTCGCTTCCGAAGACGCGGAAGTCGCTGTGCCCGCCAAGCCAGCGGACGATCTCGAACGCCGGCCAGTACAGGATATCGGGACGCTTGCTCGTCACCTCGTGTACCGCCAGACGGATGGTGCTCTTGGAAATGCAGTCAGCCTGTATCACGGAAGGAAACTCATTGGTACCGACCAGTGGAACGGGTGAAACCGACAGGACGATCTGTGCGGCCGGATTCATTCGCCTCAGGCTGTCAAATATGCAATCAAGATTTTCGGTATTCTCGGCAACTGTCGTGGTGCGCAGGCGATAAGGGCCTTCACCGAAGGCGAAGCCGACCTTGTCGTTCTTCCGGCTTGTGAAGGCGAATTCACCGCTCTGCTCGTTGAACAGGCATGGCGCGACGCCCACTGTGACCACCAGCAACCTTGACGCTTTGATGCCTTCGCAAAGCGAGGCACGGCGCTCCTCACCCTGCAGATTGGCGAAATAACTAGTAAACTTATCCTGCTCACCGCATAGCCAACGCAGCATGTGCCGGTTGGCGAACGTGGAATTGATGTCCTCAGGGATTAGGTAGTTTAGGACATCTAAACCCAGGCGCGTCAGGGAACGGCCGATGTTGACGGCGAAACAGGACCCAAAGGTAATGACTTTATCGCCAGGCGATAGGAACCGTTCACGGTGTGGCAGCAAATCGACAAGCTCGCGCTGCGCATGCCGGCGCAACTGCACAATTTCTGAAATGTTCATTTCGACTGGCCAGAGCCGGGCTTGTTGCCTACCCGCCGTGCCTTCATGGATGTAGACACCTTCCCCAACCTCAGTAACCGGCCCCGAGAGTTCCGTCAGGTAACCACCCAGCCCGAGATTACGGCCTAGCGTGTAGAAACCCAGATCAATGCGTGCCGCCTGCACGATATCATGCCGGGCTTTCTGAAAATCCCCCAGACGGTGCATCGCCAGTCCCCGGTGGAACAGGGCATCGGCCAGCAGGCGGGCGTTTTCTACAATGGGGGTCAGAGCGGCTGCGGCTGCGACTGGGTCGCCGTTTTCCAGCCATTGCTTTCCGGCGGCGATCATGGACGCCATGTCCATTGGGTCCTGCATCTTGCTTCTCCGGCGCCCTGGCAATGTGAAAGGTCTTAACGTTTGGATGCGATGGCGGCAGACGGAAAAACACCGTCACCTCTTTCCCTGTTCTTTTAACTCTTGGAATACCTCAGGTCCGCACGGGATTGAAGCCCATTTCTCTTGAGTTATTCGGGATTCCGGTATCAGACATGTCCCTGTTGCTGGGTAAGGCAAGCTTATCCAATATCCGAAAAAACAGGATGTTTCAAATGCCTTGCTGATGACGGATGCATACTGGCATGGGTCAGCCCCGCCTTGTGCCCTTCAGGCGGATACGGCATCCTGCCGGTCGACCCATATCGGCCATTCCGTTCCGCGAAGGTGAGTTCGCCATGCCTCCCAGCGCTTCTTCTTTGGTTTCTCCAGATGAGGGAACCACCGCATCCTGGAGGGAGCGCATTCGGAGCAGCACCTTCGCCAACTATCATCATGAAATGGGCATGGCTCTGGCGCGGTGTGGCGAGAAAGATGCCGCCGTGGCCGCGTTTCAGCGGGCTCTCGGGATTGACCCCGCCCATTTCGGCTCCGGCATCATGCTGGCGGAACTGCTGCGCGGGCGGGGCCAAGCAGCGGCGGCTGAGGCTGTTGTGAACGGGCTGCGCGCCATCGACGGCGACGCGGAGGCGCTCGGCTTTTTGGAGATTGCGGAAAGCCTGCTGAACTTGGACCGGCTGAAGGACGCGCAGGACCAGATCCGGCAGGCGGCTACATTCGGAAAGCGCGCCCTGGAGGTCAGGGCCGACGTGCTGGTCGCGGTTGCGAGCGAACTCAATGGTGGCGGCGCTTACACCGAAGCCTGCGATTGGCTGAACTCCTTTCCTTTTCTGGTCAACCACGCCGAGGCGGAAGGGGAACGCGGGCGGGCCCTGTTCTTCGCTGGGCAGGAGGAGCGCGCCGAACCGGTACTGCGCCGTGCTCTGGAACTGGACCCGGACCTGCTGCCGGGGCTTCCTCACTATCTGCTGGGCCAGATCGAGCGCCGCCGCTTGAACATTCTAGCTGCGCTCAGCCATTTCGCAGCCTACGTGAAGCATCATCCAACCGGACCGCTTTCCTTCTACTCGCGGATATTCAGCGCCCAGATGCAGCTTTTGGGAGGCGAGTTCCAGAGCGCGCTGACAGCGCTGGATGCGATGGCACTTCCGGGGGTACCGGAGCCGGTCGCCTTGCGGGCGATGGTGAATCTGTCCTTGGGAAACATGACGGCGGCCGATGCCGATGCCGGCGCGACAATTCGGGACACTGGGGACGAATCGTGGCTGCGCGTTTTCGCCGGGATCGTCCGGCTTGCCCAAGGACGACTGGCGGATGCGCTGGTGCTGCTGCCTGATAGAGCCTATCCTTGGGCGGCCCCAGCGCTGAGCCGGCTGGGCAGGGCCTGTGCTTGCCATGCCCAGCGAAACATGGAGGAAGCTCGGCGTCTGCTGGAAACCGTCCGCCGGGAGGAGGCGGAAGCAATTCCCTTAGCCCTAGCCCAGCTTGGCCCTCTGGCCGCTCCTCTCCGCTCCAGCTTTCCCGAGATCGAATAGGCTTTCCAAGCGTCGCATAACATAACCCCAATACCCCCGAGGGGACGGGACCTCGGACAAGGGAGAAACCAATGCGCTTGGCTTTCTATCAACCGGCTAGCGGTGGAGGCGTCGTTCCGGCGGACCTGATGGAACTGTTGCGCAGGCGGGGGCACGATGTCCGGCTTTGCGGCCTCAGCCGGGAGGTGGAGACGTGGCATCCGGACCTTGTCGTCGCAGGCGATGCCTTCGGGGGCAAGCGCACAGGGCATCCCTGGATCGGGCGGTTGCTTCAGGAGCCGGAAGCGTTCCGAACGGACTGGCGCAAACTCGAGTGTCTCCTTTCACATGATGGCTGGCTGACCGACACACCCACGCAAGCCCGCTTCCTGGAGGATGTTCTGGTCCCGACCGGCAAGCCGGCCTTGCGGATGCATTTGGACGACGTGTGCCCGGAGCTTCTGGCGGAGCGGTTCGAAGCCCTGGCAGCGGCGGTGGTGCAGGCTGCCGGCTTCACCGCCCAGCCGCCGGGCTCCACCGTTGATTACATCGTGCGGGTTGGTTCCCGCGATCGGGCCTACGTCGCGCGCTGCTTGCAAAGCTTGGCGGAGCAGACGCATCCAGGGGTGGGGCCGTGCTGGTTCGGTTTGGTCCTGTCCCCGGATTGGAGACTGAGATTGAGCGGGTGCGGCCCCGGCTTCGACAGATACGGCTTCTGGATCTGGATACGGATGGGAACGGTTCAGCCTCCCGCAGCACGGCTCTCTGGCGCGGGCTGACGCAGGTCGAGGCGGATGCCTTCGGCATTCTGGATGATGATGACGCTCTGCATCCAAACCATGTGGCCACTTTGCTACCCTTGGCTATGCTGCCGGGGCCGGGAGTGGCCTATTCCGGTTCGATCCGGGTTTGGGAGGCATTGGAAACTCTAGGTTTTGTCGCCAAAGCTGCGTAGCCAGACCATGACGGAAGCGATCTGGACGAAGGCAAGGTAGTGGGCGTCGAGCTTGTCGTAGCGGGTCGCCACGCGACGGAACTGCTTCAACTTTCCGACCAGACGCTCAACGAGGTTCCGCCGCCGGTATGCCGCGCGGTCCAAGTCTGGATTCCTCGGCTGGTCGGCGCGACTGGGAATGATCGGCACGATGCGCTTGCGGCGCAACACGTCGAGCAGCCAAGCGGCCGAGTACGCCTTGTCGGCGATCACCGCATCTGGTTTCCAGCGCGGGCGCCCACGTTTTCCGCTGCGCAAGGCGCCTTGCTCGAACAGTGGGCCGACGCCCAGCAGGTCGTGGCGTTCGCCACCGGTGAGATGCAGCGCCACCGGCCGTCCCTCGGCGTCGGCACGCAGGTGCAGCTTGGTCGAAAAGCCACCGCGCGAGCGGCCAAGCGCCTGCTCGCCCGACTTATGACGTGCCCCGGCGGCATGGGCGTGGGCGCGGATCACACTGCTGTCGAGCAGGTGCGCATCCCAGCCCGCGTTCGGTGCCATGGCGCGCAACTCTGCAACGATGCGGCCCCAGATCCCGGCAGCCGTCCAGCGCTGCAGGCGACGCCACGCGGTGCGCCAGTTCATCACATCCACAGGCAGGTCACGCCAGGGCGCCCCGGTGCGGGCCAGCCAGAGGACTGCTTCGAGAAAGTATCGGTGATCGAGTGAGGGCCGCCCGGTCCTGGGCTTCTGGGGCGGAAGCAGGGGCAATAGCCGACGCCACATCGCGTCGGTCAACATGGTTCTGATCGGCACTCGGACCAAATGCGATCAGATCGGCTCTGCGCAAGTCCCTTTGGCGACAGAACCTAGTTGGATGTGTATAAACCATTCCTCTCTTCTATGCCCCTGTAAGGAACCCCTTTGCCATGACCCACTCCCGCCGCATCTCGGTGATCGGGCTCGGCTATGTCGGCCTGCCGGTGGCCGTCGCGTTCGGGCGGACGGGCGTGCCCGCTGGAATTCCCGTGGTCGCCTTCGACATCGACACACGCCGCATCGCGGCGCTTCGGGATGGACACGACCACACGGGAGAGGTTCCAGACGCGGATCTGGCCGAAGCGCGCCTGCACCTGACCGACGACCCGGCGGATCTGGCGAAGGCCGACTTCCACATCGTCACCGTGCCGACCCCGATCGACGACGCCCGGCGCCCGGACCTGCGCCCGCTGCTGGCCGCCAGCCGCACCGTCGGGCGGCATCTGAAGCGCGGCGACGTGGTGGTCTACGAGTCCACCGTCTATCCCGGCGCTACGGAAATGGACTGCGTGCCGGTGCTGGAAGGGGAGTCCGGCCTGACTTACGGGCGGGACTTCACCATCGGCTACTCGCCGGAGCGCATCAACCCCGGCGACAAGGAGCACCGCTTCGAGACGATCACCAAGGTCGTCTCCGGCTCCGACCCGGCGACGCGGGCGCTCGTCGCGGCGGTCTACGGCAGTGTGGTGAAGGCCGGTGTGCACGAGGCCGCCTCCATCGCCGTGGCGGAGGCCGCCAAGGTGATCGAGAACACGCAACGCGACGTCAACATCGCCCTGATGAACGAACTGGCGGTGATCTTCCACCGCATGGGCATCGACACCCGCGACGTGTTGGCCGCCGCCGGCACGAAGTGGAATTTCCTGAAATTCCAGCCGGGTCTCGTCGGCGGCCACTGCATTGGTGTCGATCCCTACTACCTGACCCACCGGGCGGAGCAACTCGGCCACAACCCGGAGGTCATCCTGGCGGGCCGGCGCATCAACGACACCATGGGCCAGTATGTGGCGCAGGAGACGGTGAAGCGGCTTCTGCGCAGCCGCGCCGGGCAGGCCGGGCCGCTGCGCGCCACCGTGCTGGGCCTGACCTTCAAGGAGGACGTCCCCGACATCCGCAACACCCGCGTCGTGGACATCGTGGCGGAACTGGCGAGCTTCGGGGTGGAGGTCGCCCTGCATGACCCGCTGGCTTCGCCGGAGGAGGTTGCGCACGAATACGGCCTCACCCTGACCCCGCGGGACGCCCTCCCGCCTGCCGACGCGGTGGTTCTGGCCGTTCCCCACGCCGCCTATCGGGCGGAAGGCTGGTCGCTGATGACCAGCCTCCTGAAGGACCGCCAGGGCCTCGTCATGGACGTGAAAGGGTTGCTCGACCGCGACGGCGTGCCGGACGGCGTGGATCTCTGGCGCCTGTGACGCTCCGGACGCCGGAAGCCTGCCAGGAACGGTGGTGGCAACACTGAATAGGGAGAAACCTCCATCAAAGAGAATGACTGTTCCTGAAGAGGAACTATTCTCGTCAACTTGACACGGGATTTGGCGTCTTCTTATCTCCGGCACAGGATTGACCGACGATCAGCGGCCGGCGATGGCCGAATGGAACGGAGAAGGAAGCGCAAAGCATGACCAGTGAACCGGTTCCATCGTCCCGCGTCCTGGTAACCGGCGGGGCCGGCTACATCGGAAGCCACGTTCTCCACGCCCTCGCCGACGCCGGCATTCCCGCGGTCACCATCGACAATCTTTCCACGGGCCGGCGCCAGGCCGTTCCGGCCTCCGTCCCGCTGGTGGAGGGCGACGTCGGGTCGCCCGCCCTGCTCGACGAGGTGATCCGCGAGCACGGCGTCGATGCGGTGATGCATTTCGCCGGCTCCATCGTCGTGCCGGAATCCGTGGAGAAGCCCCTCGCCTACTACCGCAACAATACCGTGAGCAGCCTCACCCTGCTGGACGCCTGCGTGCGGCATGGGATCGACAAGCTGGTCTTCTCCTCCACCGCGGCGGTCTATGGCGCGCCGGAGCGCGTCCCGATCGACGAGGATGCGCCGACGGCGCCGATCAATCCCTACGGCGCGTCCAAGCTGATGACGGAGCAGATGCTGCGCGACGCCGGCGCCGCGCATGGGCTGCGCAGCGTCATCCTGCGCTACTTCAATGTGGCCGGCGCCGATCCGGCGGGCCGCACCGGACAGGCGACCCCGGTCGCCACGCACCTCATCAAGGTCGCCTGCCAGGCGCTGCTCGGGCAGCGGCCGGCGTTGTCGGTCTTCGGCACCGATTATCCGACCCCCGACGGGACCTGCATCCGCGACTACATCCATGTCAGCGATCTCGCCGACGCGCATGTGCTGGCTCTTCTCCACCTGCGGCGCGGGGGCGACAGCCTGATCCTGAACTGCGGCTATGGGCGCGGCGCTTCGGTGCGCGAGGTCGTCCGCACCCTGGAGTCGGTCAGCGGCGAAACGGTGCCCGCCACGCTCGGCCCGCGCCGGGCCGGCGACCCGCCCCAACTGGTGTCCGCCGCCGCCCGCATCCGGGAACGGCTCGGTTGGGTTCCGAAGCACGATTCCCTGGAAGAGATCGTGCGCAGCGCCCTGTCCTGGGAGCGGCGGCTGGACCAGGAAAGAGCCGGGCGCGACGGCGCCTGACACCGTATCGGCATTGGTTTCACGCAGCCGCTCCTTGCCGGAGCGGCTGTTTTCTTGTGGGCCGATGCAGGAAAGGCGGACCGGTGGATTGCGCTTGTCTTGGCGTTGCTGCCGCTTATAGAGTGCGCCCGCCCTCATCGCCCAATCCGGGTGCCCAATTGAGGGGCCAATCGGGGAAGGTTGTGCCGCAGCCTCCCTGAACATGGTCTTCGACAGGTCGATTGGGAGAAGCACCGGTGCAGATGGATGCCATGGAGATGGACGCGGCGGCGCTTCGTCCGCAGCCATTCCACACCCTGCAACCCGGTCCCCCACCCCGCCTTATGATGCCCCGCTCAAGCGATGCCCGGCGCGCCGCCGTCTTTGGAGCCAATGAATGACCAGCCATTCGAAGCCGCTTTCCGAGTCCGATCTTGAGCGGATCATTCCGCCGGAGATCAAGAACGATGAGTTCTATCAACTCATCGAGACTCTGGCGCGGACCGAGAAGCTCCGTTATGTGCTGGAGATCGGCTCTTCCGCCGGCGGCGGCAGCACGGAAGCCTTCGTCAAGGGGTTAAAGGACAATCCGCACAACCCCCTGCTGTTCTGCATCGAGATTTCGCGCCCGCGCTTCAAGCAGTTGGCGGATACGTACAAGGAATACGACTTCGTCCGCTGCTACAATCTGTCCTCCGTCTCGGTGGACGAGTTCCCGAGCACGGACACGGTCGCCAATTTCTACACAAAGACGCCGACGTCGCTGAACAAGTACCCGCTTCCTCTGGTGCTCGACTGGCTGCGGCAGGACACGCAGTATGTGCGCGAGGCCGGAGTCGGCAGCAACGCGGTCGAGGCGATCCGCACCGACTACGGCATCAAGCATTTCGACATGGTGCTGATCGACGGATCGGAATTCACCGGCATGGCCGAGCTGAAGAAGGTCTATGGCGCCACCATCATCCTCCTGGACGACACCAACGCCTACAAATGCTACGAGGTGCGGGAGTATCTCCTCAACGATCCGGCCTATGAGCTGATCGCCGACGACCAGGAACTCCGCAACGGCTTCTCGGCCTTCCGCCTGCGCCGTTCCGTGGAACATCCCCTGCCGATCCACTTCTTCACCATCGTGCTGAACGGCGAGCCCTTCATCCGCTACCACGAGCGGGTGTTCGCGGAACTGCCCTTCGACTGGCACTGGCACGTCGTGGAAGGCGTGGCCGCG
>NZ_WHOR01000547.1:0-690 GCF_013340925.1 Azospirillum formosense | reverse complement strand
GGCGGCGCTGGTGGCCGAGCACATCAAGAAGCAGGACATCGTCATCACCACGGCGCTGATCCCCGGGCGCAAGGCGCCGATCCTGGTGACGCGCGAGCATGTCGCCTCGATGAAGCCGGGCTCGGTGATCATTGATCTGGCGGTGGAGCAGGGCGGCAACGTCGAGGGTTCGGAGCTTGGCAAGGTCGTCACCACGGAGAACGGGGTGAAGATCGTCGGCCACGCCAACTACCCCAGCCGCATCGCCGAGAGCGCCTCGCTGCTCTACGCCAAGAACCTCCTCGCTCTGCTGCAGGCGCTGCACGACAAGGAGAAGGGCATCACGCTCAACTGGGACGACGAGATCGTGAAGGCCATCGCGCTCACCCGCGATGGGCAGGTCGTTCATCCCGCCTTCGCCGGCCAGACGGTCTAAAGGCCGGACGGAATTAGGGAGAGACACATGGATCAGACTCAATTGTCCAACCGCGTCGCCGAGCTGAAGGCCCAGCTCGCCGCGGCCAGCCAGCAGATCGACGCGCTCGCCGCCCAGGCCGCAGCGCTCGGCCACGCCGCTCCCGTCGCGGACGCGGCGAGCCACGGCAACTTCTTCATCACCGGCCTGACGGTGTTCGTGCTGGCCTGCTTCGTCGGCTACTACGTGGTGTGGCGGGTGACGCCGGCGCTGCACTCGCCGCTGATGGCGGTGAC
>NZ_WHOR01000546.1:0-703 GCF_013340925.1 Azospirillum formosense | reverse complement strand
GGCGGCGCTGGTGGCCGAGCACATCAAGAAGCAGGACATCGTCATCACCACGGCGCTGATCCCCGGGCGCAAGGCGCCGATCCTGGTGACGCGCGAGCATGTCGCCTCGATGAAGCCGGGCTCGGTGCTGATCGATCTGGCGGTGGAGCAGGGCGGCAACGTCGAGGGTTCGGAGCTTGGCAAGGTCGTCGTCACCGACAACGGGGTGAAGATCGTCGGCCATGCCAACTACCCCAGCCGCATCGCCGAGAGCGCCTCGCTCTTGTACGCCAAGAACCTCCTCGCTCTGCTGCAGGCGCTGCACGACAAGGAGAAGGGCATCACGCTCAACTGGGACGACGAGATCGTGAAGGCCATCGCGCTCACCCGCGATGGGCAGGTCGTCCATCCCGCCTTCGCGGACGCGGTCCGCGAAGTCCAGACCGTCTGAGGAGGCGGCTTCCATGGAACATCCCGATCCCGCGAGCCAGATTGAGGCCTTCCGCCACTCGCTCCTCACCCTGACCAACCAGACGGCGGAGCTTCAGGTCCAGGTTGCCCAGATGACCCACGCGATGCCGATCCCGGCGCCCATCCTGGACGCGGCGAGCCACGGCAACTTCTTCATCACCGGCCTGACGGTGTTCGTGCTGGCCTGCTTCGTCGGCTACTACGTGGTGTGGCGGGTGACGCCGGCGCTGCCCTCGCCGCTGATGGCGGTGAC
>NZ_WHOR01000545.1:0-709 GCF_013340925.1 Azospirillum formosense | reverse complement strand
GATGGTCAGCTGCGGGTACAGCTCCGGATGATCCATGGCGTGCAGCAGCGTCTCGCGGTCGAAGACGTTCACGTTGATGTGGTGGCCGCCCTGGCCGAAATAGCCGTCCAGCATGCCCACCAGATTGGCCACCCGCTCACCCTCGGTCGGCCCCAGCGCGCCGGGCACGATGGTGAAGGTGTAGCTGATGCCGTCCTGGGCGTGGGCGTAGGGCAGCTTGGCCACCGAGGCCATCGAGGCGACGGCGCCCTTGCGGTCGCGCCCATGCATCGGGTTGGCCCCCGGCGCGAAGGGCTGGCCGGCCTTGCGCCCGTCCGGCGTGTTGCCCGTCTTCTTGCCGT
This sequence comes from Azospirillum formosense, assembly GCF_013340925.1. Lineage (GTDB taxonomy): Bacteria > Pseudomonadota > Alphaproteobacteria > Azospirillales > Azospirillaceae > Azospirillum > Azospirillum formosense. Next base: position 368 of record NZ_WHOR01000545.1, on the reverse strand, counting down.
AGACCACGTTCGAGGTGATCGTCAGCACCGACTGCGTCGGCACCGCGTCGCGGTAGGCCTTCTGCTTGCGCAGCAGACCCATGAAGGTCTCGACCAGCCACACCGCGATGTCGTCGACCCGGTCGTCGTTGTTGCCGAAGGCCGGATAGTCGCCCTCGATGACGAAGTCGGTGGCCAGCCCGCGCTCGTCGCGCACCACCTTCACCGTGGCGTGCTTGATCGCCGACAGGCTGTCCGCGACGACGCTCAAGCCGGCGATGCCGCAGGCCATGGTGCGCAGCACGTCGCGGTCGTGCAGGGCCATCTCCAGCCGCTCGTACATGTACTTGTCATGCATGAAGTGGATGGCGTTGAGCGTGTTCATGTAG
>NZ_WHOR01000544.1:0-721 GCF_013340925.1 Azospirillum formosense | reverse complement strand
TCTCGTACTCGACGTGGGCGGTCGAGATCGTGATGCCACGCGCCTTCTCTTCCGGCGCCTTGTCGATCTGGTCGTAGGCGGTGAAGGTCGCGCCGCCGCTCTCGGCCAGCACCTTCGTGATCGCCGCGGTCAGCGACGTCTTGCCGTGGTCGACGTGGCCGATCGTGCCAATGTTGCAGTGCGGCTTGTTCCGCTCAAACTTTGCCTTCGCCATCGCTTTGGTCTTTCGTTCCCGACGTTCCGGACGCACACAATGGCCCGGCCGAGACCGACATTTCCCTTAGCGCGGGGGGATTGGAGCGGGTGAGGGGAATCGAACCCCCGTCGTAAGCTTGGAAGGCTTCTGCTCTACCATTGAGCTACACCCGCCTGCCACGCCCCGCCCGGCGCTATCGACCGGGAAACGCGATCACGGACAAGCCGTGGAATGTAGTGGTGGAAGGGGCTGGATTTGAACCAGCGTACGCTTACGCGGGCAGATTTACAGTCTGCTGCCTTTAACCACTCGGCCACCCTTCCTCAGGACCGCTGCGGGACATGCCCGCCGCGGAGTTCGGCACTATGAGAATTTTTCAGGCCTTGTCAACACGTCTGAAGCAGTCCAAACCAGAAAACTGTGAATAACCGCGGCGGGCTTAGCCCTGCCCCCTCCAGCCGGACACCATGACCCGTTCGAAGAAGCCATCCGCGCCCCACGGCCAGCCCCCTGCCCCGGCCAAGA
>NZ_WHOR01000543.1:0-736 GCF_013340925.1 Azospirillum formosense | reverse complement strand
GGACGCGGCGAGCCACGGCAACTTCTTCATCACCGGCCTGACGGTGTTCGTGCTGGCCTGCTTCGTCGGCTACTACGTGGTGTGGCGGGTGACGCCGGCGCTGCCCTCCCCGCTGATGGCGGTGACCAACGCGGTGTCCTCGGTGATCATCGTCGGCGCCCTGATCGCCGCCGGCCCGGCCGGCTTCGGCTTCTCTAAGATCATGAGCTTCCTCGCCGTCATCCTGGCCAGCGTCAACATCTTCGGCGGCTTCCTGGTCACCCAGCGCATGCTGTCGATGTTCAAGAAGAAGGGCAAGTAACCATGGAAACCCTGTCCGCCCTTCTCTATCTGGTCGCCTCGGTCTGCTTCATCATGGCCCTGCGCGGCCTGTCCAGCCCGGAGACCTCCCGCCAGGGCAACTTCTTCGGCATGGCCGGCATGACCATCGCCGTGCTGACCACGCTGGCCCTGCCCATCGTCCAGTCCTACTGGATGATCGTGCTCGGCATCGCGATCGGCGGCGGCATCGGCTACGTCATCGCCAAGAAGATCGAGATGACCGCCCTGCCGCAGCTCGTCGCCGCCTTCCACTCGCTGGTCGGTCTGGCCGCGGTGTTCGTGGCGCTGTCGGCCTTCTACTCGCCCGAGGCCTACGGCATCGGCGTGCCCGGCGCCATCGCCAAGGGCTCGCTGGTCGAAATGGCGCTGGGCACCGCCATCGGCGCCATCACCTTCACCGGCTCGATCGTCGCCT
>NZ_WHOR01000542.1:0-760 GCF_013340925.1 Azospirillum formosense | reverse complement strand
TCGTCGGCGTCGAATAGTAGGTCGAGACGAACAGGTCCGCCCCCTCCTCGCGGCAGACGCGCTCCAGGTACAGGCTGTCCGCGCCGGTCGCCGCGTAGCTGTGCGCCCGGATCGTCCGGGTGTGCACGCCGGGAAGGCGCGGCGCCGTGCCGGCGCGGTCGAGCAGCACCACATGCTCGGCGAAGCCCGAGGCCACCCAGGCCTTGAGCACCGCCGTCCACACCCGGGCGATGCCCGAGTTGAGATGCTGGTAGAACACCCCGTCGACGACGATCCGCGGCCGCACCGAGGTCAGCGCGCGCCGCCGCGCCGCCGCCTCGCCGGCGCCCAGGAAGCGCCAGCCCTCCGCCTCGACCACCGCGATCGGCACGACGCCGCGCGCCGCGGCGGTGTCGGCCAGCGTCTGGTCGGTCACCCAGGGCAGGTAGTCGCGCAGCAGCACCGGCCCGCCGGCCTCCTGCAGGCGGCGCCAGTGGCGGCGCGCGTCCTGGTAGCCGTAGTAGCTTTCCTTGAAGGCGGCCTGCGCCTCCGTCACGTAGGCGAAATGCTGGAAGACGACGCCGGCCTCCTCCATCTCGTCATGGCTGAAGGGAGCGATGCGGGCCACGTCCTTCCCCGCCGCGTCGACCAGCACCGGCGGCTCATGGGCGGCCCAGGTCATGCCGGGCTCGAAGCGCCAGGTGCGCAGCCATTCCTGCTGGGGGTTCTGGGCGTAGTTGTGGCGGGTGCTGATGAGCCGCTCCGGCCCGACGAAATAGTC
>NZ_WHOR01000541.1:0-760 GCF_013340925.1 Azospirillum formosense | reverse complement strand
TCGTCGGCGTCGAATAGTAGGTCGAGACGAACAGGTCCGCCCCCTCCTCGCGGCAGACGCGCTCCAGGTACAGGCTGTCCGCGCCGGTCGCCGCGTAGCTGTGCGCCCGGATCGTCCGGGTGTGCACACCGGGAAGGCGCGGCGCCGTGCCGGCGCGGTCGAGCAGCACCACACGCTCGGCGAAGCCCGAGGCCACCCAGGCCTTGAGCACCGCCGTCCACACCCGGGCGATGCCCGAGTTGAGATGCTGGTAGAACACCCCGTCGACGACGATCCGCGGCCGCACCGGGCTCAGCGCGCGCCGCCGCGCCGCCGCCTCGCCGGCGTTCAGGAAGCGCCAGCCCTCCGCCTCGACCACCGCGATCGGCACGACGCCGCGCGCCGCGGCGGTGTCGGCCAGCGTCTGGTCGGTCACCCAGGGCAGATAGTCGCGCAGCAGCACCGGCCCGGCGGCCTCCTGCAGGCGGCGCCAGTGGCGGCGCGCGTCCTGGTAGCCGTAGTAGCTTTCCTTGAAGGCGGCCTGCGCCTCCGTCACGTAGGCGAAATGCTGGAAGACGACGCCAGCCTCCTCCATCTCGTCCTGGCTGAAGGGATCGATCTGCGCGCGGTCCTTGCCGTCCGGGCCGACGAGGGTCGGCGGCTCATGGGCGGCCCAGGTCATGCCGGGCTCGAAGCGCCAGGTGCGCAGCCATTCCTGCTGGGGGTTCTGGGCGTAGTTGTGGCGGGTGCTGATGAGCCGCTCCGGCCCGACGAAATAGTC
>NZ_WHOR01000540.1:0-761 GCF_013340925.1 Azospirillum formosense | reverse complement strand
CCGGGAGACCTGCGAGCGGGTGCTGCACTCCTTCACGCAGCCGCAGCCGGTGGGCACCCGCGTTCTGTGGCTGTGGGCGGAGGAATCGACGCCGGGCGTTTTCACCGGAGCGCCCTGGACGTCGCGGGTGACCGGGCCGGGCGTGCAGACGGCGGCGGCCGGGGCGGCCGGAGGGGGAAGCGGGGCGATGGCCGGCCGCTCCCCCCGTCCCTACGCTTTCGATCCGGCGTCCCAGGTGGCGCCGGAGGCGGCCTGCTCCTTCCCGAACAACTCCCTGCACATCGTGTCGGTGGAGTATCCGCCCAAGCCGGACGCGGTGCCGGCAACGGGCAAGCCGTAGAAAAGAAAAGGGCCGGCCGCGGGAAGCGGCCGGCCCTTTCCGGCAGGCGGTAGCGCCGGATGGTAGCGCCGCCTTACTCCTCGCGGTTGCCCATGAGCTGGAGGAGCATCTGGAAGAGGTTGATGAAGTTGAGGTAGAGCGAGAGGGCACCCATGACGGCGAGCTTGGTGTTCCCCTCGTGCCCATGGCCCTCGGCGTACTCCTCCTTGATGCGCTGGGTGTCGTAGGCGGTCAGGCCGGTGAAGATGACCACGCCGATCACCGAGATGGCGAACTGCAGCGCGCTGGAGCCGACGAAGATGTTGACCAGGCTGGCGATGACGATGCCGATCAGGCCCATCATCAGGAACGAGCCCATCTTCGACAGGTCGGCCTTGGTGGTGTAGCCCCACAGGCTCATCGCCGCGAACATCGCCGCGGT
>NZ_WHOR01000053.1:0-26442 GCF_013340925.1 Azospirillum formosense | reverse complement strand
CACGGCAACCGCGCCATGTCGTCCAAGTCGGGCGCCGCCGACGTGCTGGGCGCGCTGGGCGTCAACCTGGACTGCGACATGGGGCTGGTGCGCAAGGCCCTGTGGGACGCGCGCATCGGCTTCCTGATGGCGCCGCGCCACCACCTCGCCATGCGCAACGTCGGCCCGACCCGCGTTGAGCTGGGCACCCGCACCATCTTCAACCTGCTGGGGCCGCTGTCCAACCCGGCCAGCGCCAAGCGCCAGCTTCTCGGCGTCTACGCCAAGCAGTGGGTGGAGCCGCTGGCCCATGTGCTGAAGCGCCTGGGGTCGGAGGCCGCCTGGATCGTCCATGGCTCCGACGGGCTGGACGAGATCACCACCACCGGCCCGACCACCGTCGCCCAGTTGAAGGACGGCGAGGTCACGGTGTTCGAGATCGAGCCGGAGCAGGCCGGCATCTTCCGCGCCCGGCCGGAGCTTCTGAAGGGTGGTGACGCCCATGTGAACGCCGAGGCCATCCGCGCGCTGTTCGACGGGGCGCAGGGCGCCTACCGCGACATCGTCCTGCTGAACGCCGCCGCCGCGCTGCACGTCGCGGGCAAGGCCGGCGACCTGAAGGAGGGCGTCGAGCAGGCCCGGCACGCCATCGACAGCGGCGCCGCCCGCGCCGTGCTCCAACATCTCGTGTCCATCACCAATTCGTCTGCCACCAACGAACCGGTTGCCGCGCCATGAGCGACGTCCTGACCCGCATCTGCGACGACAAGCGCGCGCTGGTCCAAGCCCGCAAATCCGCCCGCCCACTGTCCGCGGTGGAGGACGCCGCCCGCACCGCCGATCCGGCGCGCGGCTTCATCCGCGCCCTGCGCCGCACGGTGGACGAGGGGCGCTACGGCCTGATCGCCGAGATCAAGAAGGCCAGCCCGTCGAAGGGCCTGATCCGCCCGGACTTCGACCCGCCGTCGCTGGCCCGCGCCTACCGTGAGGGCGGCGCCACCTGCCTGTCGGTGCTGACCGACGAGCCCTACTTCCAGGGCTGCGACGACTATCTGCTCGCCGCTCGCGCCGCGGTGGACCTGCCGGTGCTGCGCAAGGACTTCATGGTCGATCCCTACCAGATCGCCGAATCCCGCGCGCTGGGCGCCGACTGCATCCTGATCATCATGGCCGCGCTGAGCGACGCGCAGGCCGCCGAGATCGAGGACGCCGCCATCGCCTGGGGCCTGGACGTGCTGGTCGAGGTGCACAACCGCGAGGAACTGGACCGCGCGCTGGCGCTGAAGACCCCGCTTCTGGGCGTGAACAACCGGAACCTGAAGACGCTGGCGGTGGACATCGCCACGACCGAGGAGCTGGCGGCCCACGTGCCCGCCGACCGGATGCTGGTGGCCGAAAGCGGCCTGTACAGCCCGGCGGACCTGTCGCGCATGGCGGCGGTTGGCGCGCGTTGTTTCCTGGTCGGTGAATCGCTGATGCGTCAGGAGGATGTGACCGCGGCCACCCGCGCCCTGCTCGCCTGACACCAAATAAAAAGCAATGGGGAGGAGCGACGACGTGCCGAACGTGACCATTGCCCGTGAAAGCCCGCTCCAGGACGAGGTGGTCCGGCTCATCGAGGAGTTGGACCGCTATCTGGGCGATTTGTATCCAGCCGAGAGCAACCATCTGCTCGACCTGCAAACGTTGGCCAAGCCGGACATCCGTTTCCTGGTCGCCCGGCGGTCGGGAACCGTGGTCGGCTGCGGCGCCGTGCGCATCGACACCGACGGGGGCTATGGCGAGGTCAAGCGGATGTTCGTCCAGCCGACCGCGCGCGGCGGCCAGATCGGTCGGCGCCTGCTGGAACGCATCGAGGACGAGGCCCGCGCCTCCGGCCTGTCCGTGCTGCGGCTGGAGACCGGCGTCTACCAGGACGAAGCCATTGCGCTCTACCGCAAACAGGGCTTCACCGACCGCGGCCCGTTCGGCCCTTACGCCCCGGACCCGCTGAGCCTGTTCATGGAGAAACCCCTATGACCGACCAGCCCGCAAGCGGCTTCACCCATTTCGACGCCGAAGGCCGCGCGGTCATGGTGGACGTGTCCGACAAGGCGGATACGGAACGCACGGCGACCGCCCGCGGCTCCGTCCTGATGCAGCCGGAAACGCTGGCGCTCATCCTCCAGGGCGGCGTCAAGAAGGGCGACGTCCTGTCGGTGGCCCGGCTGGCCGGCATCATGGGGGCCAAGCGCACGCCGGACCTGATCCCGCTGTGCCACCCGCTGATGCTGACCTCGGTCAAGGTGGACCTGACCTGCGACCCCGAGCGCAACGCCGTGGACATCACCGCCACCTGCAAGCTCAAGGGCCAGACCGGCGTGGAGATGGAGGCGCTGACCGCCGTGTCGGTCGCCGCACTCACCGTCTACGACATGTGCAAGGCGGTGGACCGCGGCATGACCATCACCGAGGTCAAGCTGCTGCACAAGGCCGGCGGCAAGAGCGGCGAATGGGGGAGCGCGGTCTGATGCTGCAGGTCGGTGAAGCCCGCGCCCGCATCCTCGCCGCCTTCACCGCCCTGCCGGCGGAGACGGTGCCGCTGCCCGACGCGCTGGGGCGCGTCCTGGCGGAGCCCGCCGTCGCCCGTCTGACCCAGCCGCCTTTCGCCGCCGCCGCCATGGACGGCTGGGCCGTCCGTGCCGCCGACATCGCCCAGGCATCGGAGGAAGCTCCCGTCACGCTGCGCCGCATCGGCGAGTCCGCGGCCGGCCACGCCTTCGCCGGATCGGTCGGCGCGGGCGAGGCCGTGCGCATCTTCACCGGCGCTCCCCTGCCCGCCGGGGCCGACGCCGTGGTGATGCAGGAGGATTGCGAGGACGCCGGGGACCGCGTGCATGCCGGCCGCGCCGTGCCTGCGGGCCGCTTCATCCGCCCCGGCGGCCTGGACTTCACCGCGGGAGAGGAGTTGCTTCCCAAGGGACGGCTGCTCACCGCCCGCGACGTCGCCCTGGCCGCCGCGGCCAACCTGCCCTGGCTGCGCGTCCACCGCCGCCCGCGGGTCGCCGTGCTCGCCACCGGGGACGAGATCGCCCTGCCCGGCGATCCGCTGGGGCCGAGCCAGATCGTCAGCTCCAACGCGCTCGGCCTGTGCGCTCTGGTCGCCAGCCAGGGCGGCCTCGCCCACAATCTCGGCGTGGCCCGGGACGATCCGGAGCATCTCGCCGCCATGGCCGCCGGGGCCGCCGGCTGCGACCTGCTGGTAACCACGGGCGGCGCCTCGCAAGGCGAGCACGACCATGTGCGCGACGTGCTGGGCGGGCTGTCGCTGGACTTCTACCGGGTCGCCATGAAGCCCGGCAAACCGTTGATTTTCGGGACGGCGAACGGCGTGCCGCTGCTCGGCCTGCCGGGCAACCCGGTGTCCACCGGCGTGGCCGCCCTGCTGTTCCTGGTGCCCGTCCTCCGCCGTCTCCAGGGGCTGCCCGCCGAGAACGCCACGCTCACGGCCCGGCTCGGCGCGCCGCTGAAGGCCAACGACGACCGCACGGATTTCCTGCGCGCCACCCTGTCCACCGGAGCGGACGGTGAGCCCGTCGCCACCCCTTTCCCGCGCCAGGACAGCGCGATGATGTCCCGGCTGGCGCGGGCCGACGCCCTGATCGTCCGCGAGCCGCAGGCAAGCGCCGTCGCCATGGGCGACCGCGTGACGGTGATCCCGTTGAGCGGCGGTGTCCTGTCGCTTTAATCCCTTCCGTACCCTCAATCCCTTCGGCAATCCCTTCGGCAATCCCTTTGGGAGTCCTGTCCGTCGATTTGCGATTGATTTCATTCGTAGGGCTTGACGGGGGTTAAGAACCAAACTAGAACAAGATGGAACGTTTTGCTTTTGTTCCATATCTAGTGCGGAACCGGCCGGGAGGCACAAATGCTCACGCGCAAGCAGCATGAATTGCTGCTTTTCATCAACGAGCGGCTCGGACAGGGCGGTGTGTCCCCTTCCTTCGACGAAATGAAGGACGCTCTCAACCTGAAGTCCAAGTCGGGCATCCACCGCCTCATCACGGGGCTGGAGGAGCGCGGCTTCATCCGCCGCCTGCCCCACCGCGCCCGCGCGCTGGAAGTGCTGCGCCTGCCGGAGGGGCTGGAGACCGCCCGCACCCGGCCGCCGCGCGCCAAGTTCCAGCCCAACGTCATCAAGGGCGACTTCAGCTTCGTGGGTCGCGAGGCGAACCCGGCGTCCGAATCCGTGCAGCTTCCGCTCTACGGCCGCATCGCCGCCGGCACGCCGATCGAGGCGTTGCGCGACGGTTCCGCCTTCGTGGACATTCCGGCCGCGATGCTCGGCATGGGCGACCATTACGCGCTGGAGGTCGCCGGCGATTCCATGGTGGAGGCCGGCATCCTCGACCATGACACGGTGGTCATCCAGCGCTGCGACAGCGCGGAGAACGGCTCCATCGTCGTCGCCCTGGTCGATGACGCCGAGGTCACGCTGAAGCGCCTGCGCCGCAAGGGCAACACCGTGGCGCTCGAACCGGCCAACGCCGCCTATGAAACCCGCATCTTCGGCGCCGACCGCGTCCGGGTGCAGGGCCGCCTCGTCGGTCTGGTGCGGAAGTACTGACGGCAGGATGCTCCGGGACCGCGGCTCAGCGAGCCCCGGTCCTTCCATCGGGCAGCTTTCCGCCCATCGTCCAAGGGCGGTCGCCGCGCTGCCCGCGAACGCTTTCCACCCGGATGCCCTTGTCCGACAGGGAGAGCGTGTGCGCGCCCTCCCGCCGCAGTTCCCAGCGGTCGATGACCAGCGGCGCCCGGCACCCGCGCGACGGGGTCGCGGTCACCACCGCATCGGCCACCGCGCAATCCTCCGGCAAGGCATCCGGTTGGCGCAGCAGCGCCACTGTCCTTCCCTCCGCGCGGTAGAGGCATCCCAGGGCGTCGCAGCGCAGCCGCCCGTCCATGCTGACCCCGGCGAGCGGCCAGACATCCTGGCCGGCCGCCTCCTCTGGCTTCTCCATGCCGTCGCGCCGCCTCCACGTGTTGGCGACCCGCCCGTCGCTGGCGGTGGAGAGGCTGAGGATCCCATCCGCGCCACGCACGGCCATCAGCCTTCCGTCCTCCGACACCAGAATGTCGGGCCGCGGCGCGAAAGCCGGGGCGACCAGCCCTCCGACCACAGCGGCCAGCCCCAGCCAGCGCCAGCGCCTTGTCCAGATCGCCAGCCACAGCCCGCCCAGCGTGACCGCCGCGATGGCGGCGTCCGGCATGGCCGGCAGGAACGCCGTCGCTCCAGGCAGCGCCGCGGTCCGCTCCGCCGTCTCGATGACCAGCCGAACACCCCAGCTCATCGCCGTGACCGCCGGCCCCTCCAGCCCAAAGGGCAGCAGCAGGTAGGAGAGCAGGCTGAAGGGCATGATCCACACCGTCGTGATGGGGATCGCCACCATGTTGGAGAGCACGCCGTAAAAGGCGACCTGCTGGAAATGGTAGAGCCCGTAGGGCGTCGTCGCGACCGTCGCCACCACACTGGAAAAGGCGATTCCGCCCAGCGCCATCACTCCCTTGCCGAGCCAGCCCAGCTCGCGGCGCCGACTCACCGCCCAGGGCGTGAAGCGCTCGAAGGCGGCGATCAGGGCGACGACCGCCGCGAAGGACATCTGGAAGCTCGGCCCCAGCATCCCCTCCGGGTCGTAGAGGACGGTGACGATGCCGGCGAAGGCGACCAGCCTCATGCTGATCGGCGACCGGTCGGCGATGACCGCGCCCATGACGAGGCCGGTCATCAGCACCGACCGCAGCGTCGGCAGCGGCGCCCCGACCAGCAGCGTGTAGAGGATGGCCGACAGGATGCCGGCCAGCGCCGCGATCTTCTTGATCGGCCAGCGCAGCGCGATCCAGGGAACCAGCGCCAGCAGGGCCCGCACCACCCAGAAGACGATGCCCGCGGCGATTCCCACATGCAGGCCGGAAATGGACAGGAGATGCGCGAGGCCGCTGTCGCGGAAGGCATCCATCATCGGCTCGGGAATCGCCGCCGCGTCGCCGTTCAGCAGGGCGGCGGTGACGCTGGCCTCCGTGGAGTCGGTCACGACGGCGCGCACCCGCTCGGCGATGGCGGCGCGCGCCCGCTCGAATGCCACGGTCGCCCGGCGCCAGCCGCCGGGCGGCGGCGCCTCCTGGGCGACGGGGGCGCCCATGACGAAACCGACCGCGCCGAACCCCTCGAAATAGGCGCGCCGCTGCAGGTCGAAGGCCCCCGGCTCCGCCGGGGCGGCCGGCGGGTGGAGCATGGCGCGCAGCCGGACCACCGTCCCGGCCTCCGGCGGAGTCACCTTGGCCGGCAGATGCAGGCGGACCCGCGCCGGCGTCGCCTCCGGAGCCAGCCGCTCCACCGTCGGCTCCCCGATCATCAGCCGCGTGCCGGTGGGCTGCCGCTCGACCGCCAGAACCCGCCCGGTGACCTGCACCGGTCCAAGCTCCCGCGTCAGCATCGGTGCTGCCGCCGCCACGCTGTGCAGCTGCGCCGCCGCGAAGCCCAGAGCGACGCTCAACAGCCCCAGCAACAGAACGACCGGCGCCAGACGCCGCCGCGCCAGCCACAGCAGAGGCAGACAGCCGACCGCGACGCCGGACCCCAGCCAGAGCGGCGGCTCGGCAGGCAGGCCGAAATACAGCGCCACGCCCACCCCGGCCCCCACGGGGAGCCACAGCGCACAGCGCTCCCGCTCCGCGGCGAGGCACCCCAGTGCCGCCGCGCAAAGGCGCGCGCCGACGCCGCGACGGACAGGACCGGCATCGCCCTCCTCCTCCGCCAAACCCTCGGCCATGCCCTCTTCAACCCCGTGGGCCATACTGTCGCCTATGCGCGCAAGGCAAATGCCTCCGGCGCCGTTAATGTGTTACACCACCGCACCACCGCAGTCGCACCGCAGCCGCCGCATCTCGGCCGCCGCAGCACTGTAGCAGCGCCGAACCTGGAATTGAGCCTCCCATGACCGTCGTCACCCGTTTCGCCCCGTCGCCCACCGGCTTTCTCCACATCGGCGGTGCCCGCACCGCGCTGTTCAACTGGCTGTACGCCCGACGCAACGGCGGCACCTATCTGCTGCGCATCGAGGACACCGACCGCCAGCGCTCGACGGACGCTGCGGTGGACGCCATCCTCGACGGCCTGTCCTGGCTCGGCCTCGACTGGGACGGCGACGCGGTCAGCCAGTTCGCCCGCAAGGACCGCCACGCCGAGGTGGCCCACCAGATGCTGGCCGCCGGCCGCGCCTATCACTGCTACGCGAGCCCCGAGGAGCTGGAGGAGATGCGCGCCGCCCAGAAGGCCGCGGGCCAGCCGGTGCGCTACGACGGGCGCTGGCGCGACCGCGACCCGTCGGAGGCTCCGGCCGGCGTTAAGCCGGTGATCCGCCTGAAGGCGCCGCAGGAGGGCGAGACGGTCCTGAAGGACCGTGTCCAGGGCGAGGTGACGGTTCAGAACGCCCAGCTCGACGACCTGATCCTGCTGCGCGCCGACGGCACCCCGACCTATCTGCTGGCGGTGGTGGTGGACGACCATGACATGGGCGTCACCCACGTCATCCGCGGCGACGACCACCTGACCAACACCTTCCGCCAGATCCAGATCTACAACGCCATGGGCTGGGACCTGCCGGAGTTCGGCCACATCCCGCTGATCCACGGTCCGGACGGCGCGAAGCTGTCGAAGCGCCACGGCGCGCTCGGCGTCGACGCCTACCGCGACATGGGCTACCTGCCGGAGGCGATCCGCAACTACCTGCTGCGGCTCGGCTGGGCGCACGGCGACGACGAGATCATCTCGACCGAACAGGCCGTGGAGTGGTTCAACCTGGAGGGCATCGGGCGCTCCCCCTCGCGCTTCGACTTCGCCAAGCTGGAGAACCTGAACGCCCATTACATGCGGCAGGCCGACGACGCCCGCCTCGTGGGTCTGGCCGCCCCGCGGCTGGAGGCCGAGCTTGGTCGCGCGCTGACCGAGTCGGAGCGCGATCTGCTGACCCGCGCCATGAACGGGCTGAAGCAGCGCGCCCGCACCGTGGTCGATCTCGCCCAGAGCGCCCGCTTCTACCTCGCCGCCCGTCCGCTGGCGATGGACGAGAAGGCCGCCGCGCTGTTGGACGACAAGGGCCGCAGCGTCCTGACCGACCTCGCCGCCCGCTTCGAGGCCGAGGCGGACTTCACCGCCGCCGCCCTCGAAGGGCTGGTGCGTGCCTTCGCCGAGGAGCGGGGTGAAAAGCTGGGCAAGATCGCCCAGCCGCTGCGCGCCGCGCTCACCGGTTCCACCGTGTCGCCGCCCATCTTCGAGGTGGCGGAACTCCTCGGCCGGACGGAAACGCTGGCCCGGATGAAGGATGCCGCAACTGCAGCACGGGGATAACTTCCGTGCGTTGATATCCGCCCGGCATAGAACTATGCTGCGCGCATTCGAAAAGGGCGTTAAGCCCCAACCCTAAAGATAAGGACGTGCCGAGATGACCCAAACCGCGGACAAGGCCGATACCTTCACCCTGATCGACAACCGGACTGGCAAGCAGGTCAGCCTGCCCGTGATGAAGGGAAGCACGGGTCCGGACGTGATCGACATCCGCAAGCTCTACGCCGAGACCGGTTGTTTCACCTACGATCCGGGTTTCACTTCGACGGGCAGCTGCGAGTCCAAGATCACCTACATCGACGGTGATGAGGGTGTTCTGCTGCACCGCGGTTATGCCATCGACGACCTTGCCGAGCACGCGACCTTCCCGGAGGTCTGCTTCCTCCTCCTCAACAACCACCTGCCGAACGCCGCCGAGAAGGAAGAGTTCGAGGGCATCCTGCGCGGCCACTCGATGGTGCACGAGCAGCTGACCCGCTTCTACAGCGGCTTCCGCCGTGACGCCCACCCGATGGCGGTTCTCTGCGGTGTCGTCGGCGCGCTGTCGGCCTTCTACCACGACTCGACGGACATCGAGGACCCGGTGCAGCGCAAGATCGCCGCGCACCGCCTGATCGCCAAGATCCCGGCGATCGCCGCGATGGCCTACAAGTACTCGGTCGGCCAGCCGTTCATGTACCCGCGCAACGACCTGTCCTACGCCGAGAACTTCCTCTACATGACCTTCGGCACGCCCTGCGAGCCGTACAAGGTCAACCCGGTCCTGTCCAAGGCGATGGACAAGATCTTCATCCTGCACGCCGACCACGAGCAGAACGCCTCGACCTCGACCGTCCGTCTGGCCGGCTCGTCGGGCGCCAACCCGTTCGCCTGCATCGCCGCTGGCATCGCCTCGCTGTGGGGTCCGGCCCATGGCGGCGCCAACGAGGCCGTGCTGAAGATGCTGGAGGAGATCGGCTCCGTCGATCGCATCCCGGAGATCGTCCGCCGCGCCAAGGACAAGAACGACAACTTCCGCCTGATGGGCTTCGGTCACCGGGTCTACAAGAACTACGACCCGCGCGCCCAGGTCATGCGCAAGACCTGCCATGAGGTTCTGGCGGAGCTGGGCATCAAGGACGAGCCGCTCCTCGACATCGCGATGGAGTTGGAGAAGATCGCCCTCGAAGACCCGTACTTCGTCGAGAAGAAGCTGTACCCGAACGTCGATTTCTACTCGGGCATCATCCTGAAGGCGATGGGCTTCCCGACCAGCATGTTCACCGTGCTGTTCGCCGTGGCGCGCACCGTCGGCTGGATCTCGCAGTGGAAGGAAATGATCGAGGACCCGGTCCAGAAGATCGGCCGTCCGCGTCAGCTCTACACCGGCGCGACCAAGCGGGACTTCATCCCGCTGGCCGAGCGTGGCTAACCGGCCGACAGCACACATCGGGACGGGCGGCTCCGACGGAGCCGCCCGCAGCCCGGCTGCGTTCATCGTTCCGGCGCGGCGGGTCCGTCAGGGCCAGCCCGCCGCGAACGACAACAAGCCGCCGCTCTCGCGGCGGCTTCGCCGCATCGTCTTCTATGCGGTGATTGTGGCGATGATCGCCGCGGTGGTGCTGATCTGACTGTTAGCCCTGGGTGATCGGGATGTGCGGCCCTTCCGCCGCCACACGCTCCATCCATGCGCGCACCGCCGGATAGCCGGACAGGTCGAACCCACCCTCCTCCGCCACATGCGTGTAGGCGTAGAGCGCGATGTCGGCGATGCTGAAGCGGTCGCCCACGAAGAAGCGACGCTCCGCCAGATGCCCCTCCATGACGCCCAGAGCGTCGTAGCCGAGCCGGCGCTTGGTCACCAGCCCCAGCTTGCGCTCCTCCGTCATCTCCACATGGTGCGTGATCCAGAAGCGCACCGTCGCGACGTTCGGTTCGTGGCTGTACTGCTCGAAGAACATCCATTGCAGGACCCGCGCGCGGCCTTCGCGGTCGTCGGGCAGATAGGGCGTGCCCTCCGCCAGATACCAGAGGATCGCGTTGGATTCCGGCAGATGGCTGCCGTCCTCCAGTTGCAGCGTCGGGATGCGGCCGTTCGGATTCCGGGCCAGGAACTCCGGGGTGCGGGTTTCCGCCCGGTCGATGTCCAGCTCGATCCGCTCATGGGGGATGCCGAGCTTGTGCAGCAGCAGCCGGCACTTGTAGCCGTTTCCGGAAGACAGGTTGTCGTAAAGGCGCAGCATGGGGGCGTGTCTCCGCTCCAAATCCATCCGAAGGCGGATATAAACACGAAACGGGATCAGGCACCAGCACGCCCCTGCGGAAGCGACACGCCGAGGCATTCGAGTCGCGCCTGATCGGCGGCAGCCTCCTCCAGCAGCCAGTGCCGGAAGGCGCGGAGCACACCGCGCCCGCGCCCTTCGGCCGGGGCGGTCAGCACATAGCGGTCGCCGCAGGGCACCGCCGGTCCGAAGGGGCAGACGAGCCGTCCCGCTTCCAGCGCCTCCAGCACCAGCGACGGGCGCCCCAGAGCGATCCCTAGTCCGGCCATGGCCGCCTGGATCACCATCACCGATTCCGAAAAGCTCAGGCTGCGCGCACCATCCAAATTCACCCCCGAGGCGGCGCGCCACAGGCTCCAATCCGGCGACGCCTGGTAATGCAGAAGCGTGTGGTGGGACAGATCGGCCGGGCCGGACAGCCGTTCGGCCAGCGCCGGAGCGCAGACCGGGACCAGCGGCTCTTCCGACAGACGCGTTCCGTCGGGACCGGGATCGCCGCCGCGCACATAGCGGATCACCGCCCAGCCCGCCTCGGCCTCCGACGCGCGGTCGCTGTTGCCCCCCTCAATGTCCAGCCGCAGGTCCGGCCGGCCGTCCAGGAAACGCCCCAGCCTCGGCACCAGCCACAAGGCCGCCCAGGTCCGCGGCGCGGCGATGCGCAGCCGTTCCGGCCCTTGTCCGGCGATGCGGTCCCAGCTTTCCTGAACGCGCCCCAGCCCGGCGGTGCAGGCCTGCGCGAGATCGCGCCCGGCGTCGGTCAGGAGAAGCCCCTGCGGGGTGCGGTCGAACAGGCGGACCTTCAGCCGCTTCTCCAGATCGCCCACCTGACGGCTGACCGCCCCATGGGTCAGGCCAAGCTCGTCGGCGGCGCGCGTCATGCTGCCGTGGCGAGACGCCGCCTCGAAGGCGGCCAGGGCGGTGAAGGGAAGGCGCGGCATCGGCGGCGTCTCTGGAGGTCAATGTGAGGATTCCTCACACCCATGCCCTGCGAAGTCAATTGTGGACCGGGGGGAGCCGCAGGCAGGCTTGGGCGCAGAAACCGAACCATCCCGGCGCTTCACATGACGATGACCTTCTCCATCACCGATATCCGCACTGTCGATGACACCCGCCTGCGCGTGGAACTGGAAGCTCTTCTGGAGGACGCGGTGAACAGCGGCGCCTCGGTCGGCTACCACGCCCCGCTGGCCCCTCACTGGAAGCGGGCCTTCTGGGACGGCGTGGCCGCCCAGCTCTCCGGTGGCGCGCACCGTCTGCTGATCGCCCGCGGGCCGAAGGGAGAGTTGCTGGGAAGCGTGCAGTTGGCGCTGTGCACCAAGCCCAACGGCGCGCACCGCGCCGAGGTGCAGAAGCTGCTCGTCTTCGCCCGTCATCGCCGGAACGGCGTCGCCCGGCATCTGATGGCGGCGGTGGAGGACACGGCCCGCGGATTGGGGCGGTCCCTTCTGGTGCTCGACACGCTGAAGGGCGACAGCGGCGAGCCCTTCTACGAGGCGACCGGCTGGCTGAGGGCGGGGGTGATCCCCGGCTATACGGTGGAAGCGGACGGCGCCTTCGGCGACACCGTCCTCTTCTACAAAACGCTGTGACGGTGCTTACTTCGTCTCGATCAGCTCGACCTTGTAGCCGTCCGGGTCCTCGATGAAGGCGATCACGGTGGTGCCGTGCTTCATGGGGCCGGGCGGCCGCGGAATCTTGACGCCTTCCTTGGCGAGCTGCTCGCAGGTGGCGTGGATGTCCGGCACGCCCAGCGCGATGTGGCCGTAGGCGGTGCCGATGGCGTAGGGCTCCGCCTGGTCCCAGTTGTGGGTCAGCTCCAGGACGGCGGTGTCCTTTTCGTCGCCGTAGCCGACGAAGGCCAGCGTGAAGCGCCCGCCCTCATAGTCGTTGCGGCGCAGCAGCTTCATGCCGAGCAGGCGGGTGTAGAAGTCCAGCGACTTCTCCAGATCATAGACCCGGAGCATCGTGTGCAGCAGGCGGAATTGGCTCATGGTCCCTTCTCCCAAGCGGATTCTTGCGCTCTCGTCGTCTCCGGTCTCGCCTTATCCGACCGGCCGGCGGCAACCTCCAGCACGACCTGGGCGGCGCGTTCGCTGGGCGGCGTTCCGCCCTGCCCCAGCCAGCGCGCCACCTCCGCCACCCCGTCGATCTGCGTCGCGCGGGCGGCGGGATCGTCGAGCAGGCGGCGCAGCTCGGTGGCCAGCCGGTCGGGCCGGCAGTCCTCCTGAAGCAGTTCCGGCACCAGCATGCGGTCGAGCATCAGATTGACCAGATTGACGTATTTGACCCGGATCAGCCGCCGGTACAAGGCCACCGTCACCGGGTTGAGACGGTAGGCGATCACCGTCGGCAGGCGGGCCAGCGCCAGTTCCAGCGCCACCGTGCCGGACGCCGCCAGCGCGGCCTCCGCCGCGGCGAAGGCGTCGTATTTCGGGCCGTCTCCTTCGACGAGGATGGTGGGCATCGGCCAGCCCGCAACCTCTGCCGCCACTCGGTCGCGCACCGTCGCCACGGTCGGGACCACGGCGACCAGCCCCGGATGGGTCGGCAGCAGGCATTCCAGCGTGGCGCGGAAGTCGGGGAGCAGGCGCGACACCTCGCCCTTCCGGCTTCCCGGCAGGACGGCGACGATCCGCGCCTCCGGCGCCAACCCATGGACCTCGCGGAAGCGCTGCGCGTCGCCCTGCCCGGCACCGCTCTCCACCACCGAATGACCGACGAAGGTGCAGGGAAGCCCTTCCTTTTCGAAATAGGGCGGCTCGAAGGGCAGGATGGCCAGCAGATGATCGTAGATCGCCGCGTATTTGGCGGCGCGCTTCGGCTTCCAGGCCCAGACGGTGGGCGCCACGTAATGGATCAGCGGGATGTCCGGCGCCTGAGCCTTGACCCGCTTGGACACGCGCACCGTGAAGCCCGGCGAATCGATGCCCACCACCGCGTCGGGCCTCAGCCGCAGGATCTCCGCGACCGTCTGGTCGATGCGGCGCAGCAGGTTCGGCAGATGGGGCAACAGTTCGAACACGCCGAACAGCGTCAGCTCACCCATCGGGAACAGGCTGTCCAGCCCCTCGGCGACCATCTTCTCGCCGCCGATGCCGGCGAAGCGCACCCGCCCACCGGTCAGCCGCTTGCAGGCGGCCATCAGCCGCGCGCCCAGCGCGTCGCCGGAGGGTTCCCCGGCGATCAGGAAAATCAACGGATCGCTCACGGCCGAGGCTCCGACGCAACGGTGATGCCGACCACGAAGAGACCCAGCCGGTCGGCAACCTCGGCCACCGCGGTGCGGTCCACCAGCAGGCTTCCGCCCGCCTCGACGGCGATGCCGCGCAGACCGGCGCGGGCGGCGTTCTCCACCGTCGTCACCCCCATGGTGGGCAGGTCGAGGCGGCGGTCCTGCTGCGGCTTCTTCACCTTGACGAGCACGCCGCCCTGCCCCGGCCGCGCCAGCCCGGCGCAGCGGGCCAGCATGGCGTCGGTGCCCTCGATGGCCTCGACCGCGAGCACAAGCCCCTGCTGCACCACGGCGCCCTGCCCGACGTCGAGCGTGCCAAGCGCGCGGGCCACCTCGACCGCGCGGGCAATGTCGCGCTCCGCCTCGGCGTCCGGCCGCAGCCGGCCCACCGGCCCCGCCGGAGTGAGAAGCTCGCCGAGGAGGTCATGCAGGCCGACCACGCGGAACCCCTCCCCTTCGAGTTCCCGCGCGACGGAGCGCAGCAGCCCGTCGTCGCCAAGCGCGCGGGTGCCGACCTTGGCGAGGAACTTGGTGGTGTACCAGTCGGGAAGCAGCTCGGTGAAGGACGGCCGGCGCACCGGTCCGGCGAAGACCAGCTCCGCGACCTTTTCCTTCTTCAACCGGTCGATGATGCCGCCGGCGGCGCCGAAGCGGCTCCACAGATGGGGAAGGCCCTCGACGGTGGCCGGGTCGGTGTGGCCGTCGAAGGCGACGACGAAGACCTCGCGCCCCTGGCCGCGCACCGCGGCGGCGATGCGGGCCGGCAAGGTGCCGCCGCCCGCCAGGATGCCGAGCTTGGGAAGAGGCTGCGACATGGCCGGGACTCTCCCAGGAAACAGAACGTAAAAAGAGGAGCGTGAAGGCCCCTCAGCCCTCGCGCGGCTGGCAGAGCGACCGCGAGGCCCGCGCGAAGGTCAGCACGTCGGCGACCAGCGTCTGCTGCCCCATGTCGCGCCCGACCTCCTCCATGCGTTCGGCGAAGGTGCCCTCGTTGCCAAACAGCAGGCGATAGGCGGCGCGCAGGGCGTGGATCTCATCCTTCTGGAAGCCGCGGCGCTCCAGCCCGACGAGGTTCAGGCCGGCCAGACGCGCCCGATCGCCCATGACGAGGCCATAGGGGATCACGTCCTTCTCCACGCCGGACATGCCGCCGATCATGGCGTGCGAGCCGATGCGGACGAACTGGCGGACCGCCGACAGCCCGCCGATGGTCACGAAATCACCCAGCTCCACATGGCCGGCCAGCGTGGCGTTGTTCGCCAGAACCGCGTTGTTGCCGACGACGCAGTCGTGGGCGACGTGGACGCCGACCATGAACAGGCCGTTGTCACCGACCCGCGTGACCATGCCGCCGCCCTCGGTGCCGGGGCTCATGGTGACATGCTCACGGATCTGATTGTTGCGCCCGATGATCAGTTCGGACGGCTCACCCTTGAACTTCAGGTCCTGCGGGCGGTGACCGATGGACGCGAAGGGATAGACGACCGACTCGTCACCGATGCGCGTGCGGCCCTCGACCACGACATGGGAGGTGAGCCGCACGCGGTCGCCCAGTTGGACATCCGGCCCGACAACGCAAAAGGGACCGATGGAAACGTCTTCGCCCAGCTTGGCGGCCGGATCGACGACCGCCGTCGGGTGAATGGAAACGCTCATTTCTCGTCCAGGATCATGGCGGAATAGACGGCTTCGGCGACCAGGACGCCGTTGACCTTGGCCTCGCCCTTGAACTTCCACACGTTGGCGCGCTGCCGCTGCTTGGTCACGTGGATGTGGATGGTGTCGCCGGGCGTGACCGGGCGGCGGAAACGCGCCTCGTCCACGGTCATGAAATAGACCAGCTTGCCCTCGGACTCCTTGCCCAGCGTGGCGACCACCAGCACGGCGGAGGTCTGGGCCATCGCCTCGATGATCATCACGCCCGGCATCACCGGTCGCGACGGGAAGTGCCCCTGGAAGAACGGCTCGTTGATGGTGACGTTCTTCACGCCGGTGGCGCTTTCGCCCAGCGTGATGTCGATCACCCGGTCGATCATCAGAATCGGATAGCGATGCGGGATCATTTCCATGATCCGCATGATGTCGAGGTCGGCTATCTTCTTGTTGTCCGCCGTCACATCCATGGTCCGGCCGCCCGCCTTTCAAAATCCACGAAAACGCCCCGCAGCGCGCCTGTGGTGGCGCGGGGCGAAGCCCCTTGTGCCCCATTTCCAGGGATTTGGCAATCCCAACGCCGCCGGGTTCCCAACGCCCGATGCGTCCCGCGCCAATGAAAAAGCCGCCACGCTCCCTTGCGGAAGCGTGGCGGCTCATCCGGGCAGGCCTTACTGCTTGGGAACGGTCAGCGCGACCTGGGGCAGCTTCTTGTTCACCCGCTCCAGCACCACGTCGGTGACGTCGAGCTGTGTGTCGACCAGGACGAACTGCTGGCGGGCGAGGACGAGATTGGCGCCGCGCTCGCGCGCCACGTCGGCCACGATCTCCACCATGTTCTTGTGAACGACGGCCATCGCCTCGTTCAGCGCGTTTTCCAGGGCGCGCTTGCGGCTCTGCACCGTCTTCTGGACCTCGCCGACCTGCTTCTCGAAGTCGCGGCGCTTGTTGGCCAGCGCGTCCGGAGCCAGCACGGTCTGCTGCTTGCGCAATTCCTCCTCGGACTTGCGCAGCTTGTCCTCCAGCGAGGCGATTTCCTTCTGGTAGGTCTCGCGCAGCGATTCGAAGGACTTCGAGACACCCTTCGAGGCGTTCGACTCCTGCATGATCTTCTGGACGTCGACCACGGCGATGACCGGTGCCTTGAGGTTGTCGGTCGGCTTTTCCTGGGCGAAGGACGGGGTCGCCATCGCGACGCCCGCCAACACCGCACCGGCGGCGACCAGCGCCCTGAGCTTGCTGAGCTGCATGTTAGAACCTGGTTCCAAAGCTGAAGCGGAAGATCTCTTTCTTGTCGTAATCTTCCTTGAGAATCGGGACCGCAAAGTCAAGGCGGATCGGCCCGAAGGGCGAGCGCCAGGACAAGCCGGTGCCGACCGACAGACGGATCGATTCGTCGTCGGGGACGAGCGGGTCGTTGATGTCGACCTTGCCCAGCGTGCCGACGTCGGAGAAGGCGTGGCCCTTCAGTCCGAACTCCTCGGGCAGACCGACCGGGAAGCTCATCTCCACCGAACCGCGGTAGTAGCGGGTGCCGCCCAGGGCGTCGCCGGTGCGCAGGTCGCGGGGACCGATGCCGGCGGTGTTGAAGCCGCGCAGCGTGTCGCCGCCGATGAAAAAGCGGTCGGACAGGAACACGTCCTTGCCGATGCCCACGATGTAGCCGACCTCGCCGGTGGTGCTGAGCACCCAGCTTTCGTCGAACAGCGGCAGGTAATAGCCGGCGCCAAGGCGGTTGCGCAGGAAGCGGGCGTTGCCGCCCACACCCGCGAAGTCGTTCGTCAGGCGGACGTAATAGCCTTCCGTCGGGTTGAGGCGGCTGTTGCGGCGGTCGTAGGTCAGCTCCTGCCCGATCAGCGACGTCGTGCGCGCGCCCTTCTGGTCCTGAATGTACTGGGACGCCGAGCTGGGAACGCTGGTGATGTCGGTGTTCTGGAGCTGGTAGTAGACGCGCTGGCGCAGGTTCTCCGTCAGCGGGTAGCCCATGCGCAGGGCCATACCGGTGCTCTTCTCGTCGAAGGAGCTTTCGTCCTGATAGTCGCGGGTGATGCGGAACAGGTCGAAGCCGGCGGACAGGTCACGATCCAGGAAATACGGCTCGGTGAAGGAGACGTCGTATTCCTGGCGGCTGCCCGACACGGTGGCGCCGAAGCGCAGATCCTGGCCGCGGCCCAGCAGGTTGCGCTCACGGATCGAGAAGTCGGCCAGCGGACCGTCCGAGGTCGAGTAGCCGGCGCCGATGGAGATTTCACCGGTCGACTGCTCGGTCACCTCGACGTTCATCACGGTGCGGTCGGGCGCCGAGCCCTCCGCGGTGGTGATGTTGACGCGCTCGAAATAGCCGAGATCCTTGATGCGCTGTTCGGAGCGGCGCAGCTTGGTCGTGCTGAACGGGTCGCCTTCGGACAGCAGCATCTCGCGCCGGACCACCTTGTCCAGCGTGCGGACGTTGCCGGTCACGTCGATGCGCTCCACGAAGACGCGCGGCCCCTCGACGATGTCGTAGACGATGTCGATGGTCTGGTTTTCGCGGTTGCGCGAAATCCGCGGGCGGACGTCCACGAAGGCGTATTGCAGGTCGCCGACCGCGTTGGACAGCTTGGTGATGGTGTTCTCCACCTCCTGCGCGTTGTACCAGTCGCCCTCGCGCGTGGTCAGCACGCTGCGCAGCTGCTCCGGGTCCAACGCCTTCAGGGAGGTGCTGATGTCCATCTTGCCGAACTTGTAGCGCTCGCCCTCGTCCACCGTGAAGGTGATGACGAAGTCCTCGCGGTCCGGCGTCAGTTCCGCCACGGCGGAAACGACGCGGAAGTCGGCGTAGCCTTCCTTGAGGTAATAGCGGCGCAGAAGGTCGCGGTCGTAGTTCAGGCGGTCCGGATCGTAGTTGTCGTCCGACGTCATGAAGCGCCACCAGGCGCTTTCCCGAGTCTGGATCGCCTCGCGCAGCGTCCCGTCGGAGAACTTCTCGTTGCCGATGAAGGTGATGCTGCGCACGCCGGTGCGCACACCCTCGTTGATCTCGAACACCAGATCGACGCGGTTCTGGTCGAGCTGGATGATCTTCGGCTCGACGGTCGCGGCGAAGCGGCCCTGGCGGCGGTAGATGTCCAGGATGCGCTGCACGTCGCTCTGGACACGGGTGCGGGTGTAGACGACGCGGGGACGGAGCTGGATTTCCTTTTCCAGGTTCTCCTTCTCGATGCGCCGGTTCCCCTCGAAGGCGATGCGGTTGATGATCGGGTTTTCCGCCACCTGCACCACCAGCGCGTCGCCGTCGCGCTTCAGCACGACGTCGGCGAACAGGCCCGTGTTGAACAGGGCCTTCAGCGACTGGTCGATGCGATCGGGATCGAAGGGATCGCCGGGCGCCACCGCGAGGTAGGAGCGGACCGTCGTCGGCTCGATGCGCTGGACGCCCTCCACCCGGATGTCCCGGATGGTGCCGCCCGAGAACATCTGCGCCACCAGCGTCCCATCGCCGAAGGCGGCGGATTTCGCCGCCCCCGGATTGGGCGCGCCCGCCTGGGCCCAGGCTGCGTGGGAAAGGGCAAGAGAAACCGTCGTCATGGCGCAACCGGCCATCAGGCCGAACGCCAGAACCCTGCTCGACACCCGCAAAGCTCGCTCCCTGGCTTTGGGGGCATCCCTCAGGAAATGAGCCCCCTAAAGAAATCCACCACGCGAAGCTGAACGAGATCGTTCCACGTGGCGAAAACCATGAGCGTTAATACCAAAGCAAGCCCGATGCGGAAACCGTATTCTTGTGCTTTAGGTCCGAGAGGACGCCCACGGAGTCCTTCAAGGGCGTAGAACATCAGATGGCCGCCGTCAAGCAGCGGAACCGGAAACAAATTGATCATGCCGAGGTTCACGGACAGGAAGGTCATGAACCAGATCAGCGGATACCAGCCGGATTGCGCGACCTCGCCGGACATCTGGGCGATGCGCAGCGGCCCGCCCAGCTCCTCGGTGCCGCGCGACCCCTCGATCATCTGGCCCAGCGCCACGAAGGTGCCGGACACCATGCCGACGACCTCCCGGCCGGCCTGCCACAGGGCGGTCAGCGGGTCGTGGCGCTTCGTCTCCGCCCCGCCGCGCATGATGCCGAGCTGGCCGATGCGGTGGGTGTTGCCGAGTCGGTCGGTGACCTCGCGCACGTCCGGAGTCGCCGTCAGATTGACCGAACGCCCGTCGCGCTGCACCACCATTTCCAACGGCGCCCCCGGCTGCATGGAGACGATCTGCCGGATTTCCTCGAATCGCTGGATGCCGCTGCCGTTGATCGAGACGATCAGGTCGCCCGGCTGCAGGCCGGCGCGCTCCGCGGCGCTGCCCGGCTGCACCCCGCCGACGTCCGGCGGGGTGAAGGATTGGCCGGCGGTGGCGAAGAGGATGGTCAGGGCGACGATGGCGAAAAGGAAATTCGCGATGGGTCCCGCCGCCACGATGGCCGCCCGCTGGCCAAGCCGCTTGTGGTGGAAGGAAACCGCCTGCTCCTCGGCGCTCATGCTCTGCGTGTGGGCGCCGGGCGTGCTCGCCGGGTCGGCGTCGCCGAACATCTTCACATAGCCGCCGAGCGGGATGGCGCTGAATTTCCAGCGCGTGCCGGAGCGGTCGGTCCAGCCGAACAGCTCCGGGCCGAAGCCGATGGAGAAGACCTCGATCCGCACGCCGTTGCGGCGCGCCACGAGATAGTGGCCGAGTTCGTGCACAAACACGAGCACGGTGAGGACCAGCAGAAAAGACAGAAGCGTGGTCCCGAAGCCGCCCATGACGTCCATCACATCCTTTGCATCCCGGAGCGGCCCCGTCGCGGTCCGCGCCCGGAAAAAGACTCAGCGTGCCAGCGCATCGACCCGATCCGCCGCGACACGGCGCGCCTCGGCGTCGGTGTCGCGCACCGCGCCCAGGTCGCGGAGCGGCCGGTGCGGCAGCGTGCCCAACACCCCCTCGACGATCCGTTCGATGTCGAGAAAGCCGATCCGGCGGTCGAGAAACGCCTGCACGGCCACCTCGTTGGCGGCACTGAGAATAGTAGGAGCGCCCCCACCGCTTTGCAAGGCGGCCCGGGCGAGCCGCAGGGCCGGGAATCGCTCGGGGTCCGGCGCCTCGAAGGTCAGGGTTGCGGCCTTGACGAGGTCCAGCCGTTCGGCGGGCGTCGGGATGCGCGCCGGCCAGCCGAGCGCGTAGGCGATCGGCGTGCGCATGTCCGGCGTGCCGAGCTGCGCCAGGACCGAGCCGTCCACATACTCGACCAGCGAATGCACGACCGATTGCGGGTGGACCAGCACGTCGATCTTCTCTTCGGGGACGCCGAAGAGGAAATGCGCCTCGATGATCTCCAGCCCCTTGTTCATCATGGTGGCGCTGTCGATGGAGATCTTGGCGCCCATGTCCCAGGTCGGGTGGGCGACCGCCTGCTCGCGCGTCGCCGCCGCCATGAAGGCCCGGTCCCTGGTCCGGAAGGGGCCGCCGGACGCCGTCAGGATCAGGCGCTGCACGCTGTCCAGCCGGTCGAAGTCGAAGACCTGGTAGATCGCCGAATGTTCGCTGTCGACCGGCAGCAGGTTGGCGCCGTGGCGACGCACCTCCTCCATCATCAGGGCGCCGGCGCAGACCAGCACCTCCTTGTTGGCGAAGGCGACGCAGGCGCCGCGGCGCACGGCGGCCAGCGTGGGCTCCAGCCCAGCGGCACCGACGATGGCGGCCATCACCCAGTCGGACGGACGCTCGGCGGCCTCGGCCACCGCCTGGGGGCCGGCGGCGGCCTCCACGCCGGTACCGGCCAGCGCCTCCTTGAGGTCGGCGTAGGCGGCGGGGTCGGCGACCACGGCCAGCTTCGGGCGGAGCTGCCGCGCCTGCTCGGCGAGGAGGGCGACGTTGCGGTTGGCGGTCAACGCCTCCACCGCGAAGCGCTCCGGATCGCGGGCGACGAGGTCCACCGTCTGCGTGCCGACCGATCCGGTCGAACCAAAGATCGTCACGCGGCGCGGCGCGTCCCCCGCCCCTTCAGCCTTCACAACCATGACCCCGTCACCACCATGCGATTGCCGTGCCGATGGTCGCGTGGAACAGGGCCAGCACCGGGGCAGCAGAGAGCAGCCCGTCGATGCGATCCAGGATTCCCCCGTGACCAGGAATGAGATGGCCGCTGTCCTTCACGTTGTAACGGCGCTTGACCGCGGATTCGAAGAGGTCGCCCGCTTGCGCCACCACGGCCAGGACGGCGCCCACCGCAAGAGCCAGCAGCGGCCGCTGCGCGCCCGCGGCCAGAGCCACGCCCCACCCCACCAGGGCGGAGGAGGCCATGCCGCCGATCAGGCCGGCCCAGGTCTTCTTCGGGCTGATGCGCGGGGCCAGCTTCGGCCCGCCGATGGTGCGGCCCGCGGCGTAGGCGCCGATGTCGGTCGCCCAGACGCCGAGCATGGTGAAGAGGAACAGCGCGAGGCCGGAGTCCGAATCGTCGCGCAGCCACATCAGACCGGCCAGACCGGCGACGACGTAGAGGACGCCGCCTCCGGACAGACCGCGGTCCGGTCCGCCCGAGGCCACCGCGACTCCGGCCGTGGCCAGGATGGCGACGACGACGGCCGCCCAAGGCCCGGCGGCGATCTGCGCGGCCAGCGCCAGCAGGACGCCGGCCACCGATAACGCGATGGCCGCACCCTTGCGACGGCAGGGGACGAGGTTGCCCCACTCCACGGCGGAGGCCACGGCGCCGAGCGCGATGAGGACGTGGAACACCCAGCCGCCGGCCCAGACCGCGGCCAGGACGAGCGGAGCCAGGACGAGCGCCGAGATGGCGCGCGTCTTCAGGTCGCCGGATTTAGCGGGTGCCGGTGGTTGCGCCGAAGCGACGTTCCCGTCGGTGGAACTCTTCAATCGCCGCCTCCAGGTCACGCTTGGAAAAGTCAGGCCAGAGCGTGTCCACGAAGACCAGCTCGGCGTACGCCGCCTGCCAGAGCAGGAAATTGCTGATGCGCTTCTCGCCGCTGGTGCGGACGATCAGGTCGGGGTCCGGAATGTCGGCGGTGAACAGGCGTTCGGACAGCCGGTCCTCGGTGATGTCCGCCGGATCGAGCGTCCCCGCCCTCACCTCTTCGGCCAGACGCCGCGCCGCCAGCGTGATCTCCTGGCGGGAGCCGTAGCTCAACGCCACCACCAGGGTCAGCTTGCGGTTGTCCCGCGTCAGATTTTCGGCGTTCTCGATCAGGCTGACGATGTCCTTGGACAAGCGGGCCCGGTCGCCGATGACGCGCAGGCGCACGCCGTTGCGGTGGAGATCGGCAATCTCGCTGCGCAGGTAGAAGCGCAGGAGCTGCATGAGGTCGGACACCTCCTCCTCCGGCCGACGCCAATTCTCGGACGAGAAGCTGAAGATCGTCAGATAGCCGATCCCCAGCTCGCCCGCGGCTTCGACCGTCCGGCGGACGGCGTCCACGCCCTTTTTATGGCCGGCGGTGCGGGGCAGCCCTCTGGACTTCGCCCAACGCCCGTTGCCGTCCATGATCACGGCCACGTGCGCGGGCGGGCGCAGGGGGCGGCTGTCTTCCGCGTCGCGCATGCCGTCAGACCTGCATGATGTCCTTTTCTTTCGCCGCAAGCGCATCGTCGACCAGCTTGATGTACTGGTCGGTGAGCGCCTGGACCTTCTCGCCGAGCCCCTTGTGCTCATCCTGCGAGATATCGCCGGCCTTTTCGGCCTTCTTCAGGCCGTCCATGCCGTCGCGGCGCACGTTGCGCACGGCGACGCGGGCCTGCTCGGCGTATTTGTGGGCGACCTTGGCGAGTTCCTTGCGGCGCTCCTGCGTCAGGTCCGGCAGCGGCACGCGGATCGACTGGCCTTCCGTCTGCGGGTTCAGGCCGAGGCCCGAATCGCGGATGCCCTTCTCCACGGCCTTGACCATGCCACGGTCCCACACCTGCACGACGATCAGGCGCGGCTCCGGAACGCTGACGGTGCCCACCTCCTTGAGGTGCATGCGGGCGCCGTAGGCTTCGACGGTCACGGGCTCAAGCAGGCTGGCGGAGGCGCGGCCGGTGCGCAGGCCGCTCAACTCCTTGCGAAACGCCTCAAGCGCTCCTTCCATGCGGCGCTTGAGATCCGACTGGAGGTCCGATGTATCAGGCGCAGCCACGGCTCACTCCGTTTCTTCGTTGATGATCGTAAACTTGCCCCGGCCCTGCATCACCTCGGCGAAGGCGCCGGGGGTGTGGATCGAGAACACGAGTATGGGGATGTGGCTCTCACGCGCCAAGGAGATCGCGGAGGCGTCCATCACCTGGAGATCGTTCGCCAGGACCTCCAGATAGCCGAGGCGCTCGTAACGCTCGGCGTCCTTCACCTTCTTCGGGTCGGCGGTGTAGACGCCGTCCACCTGCGTGCCCTTCAGCAGAGCGTCGCAGCCCATCTCCGACGCGCGCAGCGCGGCGGCGGTGTCGGTGGTGAAGAAGGGGTTGCCGGTGCCGGCGGCGAAGATCACCACGCGGCCCTTCTCCATGTGCCGGATGGCGCGGCGCCGGATGTAGGGCTCGCACACCGACGACATGGGAATGGCCGACTGCACGCGGGTCGCAACGCCCATCCGCTCCAGAGCGCTCTGCATCGACAGGGCGTTCATGACGGTGGCAAGCATCCCGATGTAGTCGGCCGAGGCGCGCTCCATGCCGCTCGCCGCCCCCTTCACGCCGCGGAAGATGTTCCCCCCGCCAATGACCAGGCTGACCTGGACACCCAGCTGGATCACCGCCTTCACCTCGTTGGCGACGCGGTTGACCACTTCCGGGTCGAGGCCGTAGTCGCGCTGACCCATCAACGCCTCGCCCGACACCTTCAGCAGGACTCGTTTGAAGCGGATGCCGTCAGCCGGCTCGGTGGTCCCGGTGGTCTGGGCCATGGGGGGCTTTCTCCCGGTTGGTGTGAAGAGTGCGTGCGGCGGGTCGCCGGGTCCTTACTTCTGGCCGGCGGCGGCGGCGACTTCGGCGGCGAAATCGCTCTCCGCCTTCTCGATGCCCTCGCCCAGCGCGAAGCGGACGAAGCCCGTCACCTTGACCGGGGCGCCGACGTCCTTGGCGGCGTTCTCCACCACCTTGCGGACCTTGGTCTCACCGTCGATCACGTAGGTCTGCTCCAGCAGCACCACTTCCTCGTAGTACTTGCGGATGCGGCCTTCGAGCATCTTCTCGACGATGTTCTCCGGCTTGCCCGAGGCGCGGGCCTGCTCGGCCAGAACGTTGCGCTCACGCTCCAGGGCGGAGGTGTCGACGTCGGCGATGTCCAGGGCGTCCGGACGGGCGGCGGCGATGTGCATGGCGATCTGCTTGCCCAGATCGTTCAGCTTGGCGGCGTCGCCGGTCGACTCCAGGGCGACCAGGACGCCGATCTTGCCGAGGCCCGGCGCGATGGCCGAGTGGACGTAGGACACGACGACGCCCGCCGGGACCGACAGCTTGGCCGAGCGGCGGATGTTCATGTTCTCGCCGATGGTGGCGATCAGGTTGGTCAGCTCTTCCTGGACCGTGCGGCCGGCGTCCGGATAGGCGGTGCCCTTCAGGCCCTCGACGTCGCCCGAACCCGACAGGGTCAGCTCGGCGGCCTTCAGCGAGAAGGCCTGGAACTTGTCGTTGCGCGCGACGAAGTCGGTCTCGGCGTTCACCTCGACGACGGCGCCCGCGGTGCCGGCGGTGGCGACGGCGACCAGACCCTCGGCGGCGACGCGGCCGGACTTCTTGGCGGCGGCGGCGAGGCCCTTCTTGCGCAGCCAGTCAACGGCGCCCTCGAGGTCGCCCTGGGTCTCGGCCAGCGCCTTCTTGCAGTCCATCATGCCCGCGCCGGTCTTCTCGCGCAGTTCCTTGACGAGCGCGGCGGTAATCTCGGCCATGGTTTCGCCCTCTTCCTTCCGAACAGATCCAAGCGGATCGGGTTGATCCAAACAACTCATAAAAAAGGCAGCCGGGCCATAGGTCATAAGGCCCGGCTGCCCCGTATCACCGGGATCAGGCCTGGGCCTGTTCGGCCTCGGCCCCTTCCTCTTCCGGCAGCTGCTCGGCCGGGGCCTCCTCGGAGGAACCGACGTCGATGCCGGCGGCGCTCATCTCAGCCTGCAGGCCGTCGAGCACGGCGCCGTTCACCAGCTCGCAGTACAGGTCGATGGCGCGCAGGGCGTCGTCGTTGCCGGGGATCGGGAAGGCCACGCCGTCCGGATCGGAGTTGCTGTCGATCACCGCGATGACCGGAATGCCCAGCTTGTTGGCTTCCTTGACGGCGATCGACTCCTTGTTGGTGTCGATGATGAAGAGGACGTCCGGCAGGCCGCCCATCTCCTTGATGCCGCCCAGCGCGCGCTCCAGCTTGTCGCGCTCGCGGGTCAGCTCCAGGATTTCGCGCTTGGTCAGGCCCGAGGTGTCGCCGCCCAGACGCTCTTCCATCTCGCGCAGGCGCTTGATCGACTGGGAGATGGTCTTCCAGTTGGTCAGCATGCCGCCGAGCCAGCGGTGGTTGACGTAGTACTGGCCGCACTTCGACGCGGCCTCGGCCACCTTCTCCTGGGCCTGGCGCTTGGTGCCGACGAACAGGACGCGGCCGCCGCCGGCGACGACGTCACGGACGGCCTGCAGGGCGCGGTGCAGAGCCGGGACGGTCTGCTCCAGGTCGATGATGTGCACGCCGTTGCGCACGCCGAAGATGTACGGGCCCATCTTCGGGTTCCAGCGGCGGGTGGGGGGGACGGAGGGGGCGGCGGCTTCGGGCAGCTGGGGCGTGGGGGAAGACGGGGTAGGCCATTGGGAAAAGGCTTTTCCCGTTGGTCCCCCCCGGGGACTGTCCGGTTGAAAGGACAACGGGTCGGGGCATCGGGGGAAAGCCGGGGGGCCGCCCGCCCGCGGGGGGGGTTGTCGACGGGGCTTACCTAACCCCCCCCAACCCACTTTGGGAC
>NZ_WHOR01000539.1:0-765 GCF_013340925.1 Azospirillum formosense | reverse complement strand
GTCCCGGAGTCGCGGATGAACTCCGCGCCCTTGACCTCGGCGTCGCCGCCGATCTCGCCGATCATGATGATGCCCTCGGTCTCCGGGTCCTTCAGGAACAGCTCCAGGCTGTCCACGAAGTTCGTCCCGTTGACCGGGTCGCCGCCGATGCCGATGCAGGTCGTCTGGCCCAGGCCCGCCGCGGTGGTCTGCGCCACCGCCTCGTAGGTCAGCGTGCCCGAGCGCGAGACGATGCCGATCTTGCCGCGCTTGTGGATGTGGCCGGGCATGATGCCGATCTTGCACTCGTCGGGCGTGATGATGCCCGGGCAGTTCGGCCCGATCAGACGGGTCTTGGAGTTGCCCAGCGCGCGCTTGACGCGCACCATGTCGAGCACCGGGATGCCCTCGGTGATGCACACCACCAGCGGGATCTCGGCGTCGATCGCCTCCAGGATGGCGTCGGCGGCGAAGGGCGGCGGCACGTAGATCACCGACGCGTTGGCGCCGGTCTTCTCGACCGCGTCGGCCACCGTGTCGAAGACCGGCAGGTCGAGGTGCTTGGTGCCGCCCTTGCCCGGGGTGACGCCGCCGACCATCTTGGTGCCGTAGGCGATCGCCTGCTCGGAATGGAAGGTGCCCTGGGCTCCGGTGAAGCCCTGGCAGATCACCTTCGTGTTCTTATCGACGAGAACAGCCATCTTACGCGGCCTCCTTCACGGCCTTGACCACCTTCTCGGCGGCGTCGGCGAGGTTGTCGGCCGACAGGATCGGCAAACCGGACTC
>NZ_WHOR01000538.1:0-778 GCF_013340925.1 Azospirillum formosense | reverse complement strand
GCAGCACGGTGACGGTGCAGGTGGGCGGCGCCCCCTACCCCGCCATCGCCCCCGGCGGGACCTGGTCCATCGACCTCGCCACGGCGACGCCGACGCAGGGCTCGTTGAGCCTGAACGCCAACGGCGCCAACACGGTCTCGGCCACCGCCGCCGACGCGGC
This sequence comes from Azospirillum formosense, assembly GCF_013340925.1. GTDB lineage: Bacteria > Pseudomonadota > Alphaproteobacteria > Azospirillales > Azospirillaceae > Azospirillum > Azospirillum formosense. The sequence continues at coordinate 618 of NZ_WHOR01000538.1, read as the reverse complement.
GGGCAACGTCTCGGCTCCGGGGACGCAGTCGCTGACCATCGACACCACCGCCCCGAACGCACCGGCGGTGACCACCACGCTGAGCAACACCACCACGCCGGTGATCGCCGGCACGGCGGAGGCCGGCAGCACCGTCACGGTCACGGTCGGCGGGGCGACCTACACCACCACCGCCACCGGTGGAAACTGGTCGATCAACCTCGCCACGGAGACGCCGACCGCCGGCGTGCCGAGCCTCAACGCCAACGGCCCCAACACGGTCTCGGCGACCGCCACCGACGCGGCGGGCAACACGTCTTCGGCCGGCACCCAGTCGCTGACCATCGACACCACGCTGCCCAACGCCCCGGCAGTGACCAGCGCGGCGCTGAGCAACAGCACGACGCCGACCCTCTCCGGCACGGCGGAAGCGGGCAGCACCGTCACCGTCACCATCGGCGGCGCCACCTACACCGCCATCGCCACCGGCGGGAACTGGTCCATCAACCTCGCCACGGCGACGCCGACGCAGGGCTCGTTGAGCCTGAACCCCCACGGCGCCCACACCGTCTCGGCCCCCGCCACCGACACCCCCGGCAACGTCTCCGCCCCCGCCCTCCATTCGCTGGTCATCGACAC
>NZ_WHOR01000537.1:0-787 GCF_013340925.1 Azospirillum formosense | reverse complement strand
GGGGGCGGTGTCCGGCGGGGCGGCCCTCTTTTCCCACCCGCCCCCCCGCCGCCCGGGGCCGGGCGGGGGGGGGGCCCCCGCCCGGGGGGGTGGAGCCCCCCCCGCCGCCCCCCGCCCGGGCTCGGCGGGGAGGCGGGGGAGGGCGCCCGCGGCGACGGAGCGGTCCACCGCCTCCGCCCCGCGGGCGCGGATCGCGGCGGCGCGGCGCTCCGACGACACCATGCCGGTCACCTTCATGCGCCGGGCCAGCGCCAGCTCGACGGTCCAGGCGCCGGTGCCGCCCGCCGCGCCCTCGACCAGCAGACGCTTGCCGGGCTGCACGTCGAGGGCAGTGAACAGCGCGCGGTAGCCGGTGCCGGCGGCGAGCATGTAGCTTCCCGCCTCCTCCAGCGCGAGGCCGGGCGGCAGGGGGAAGAGCTGCGGCCCGTCGGCCAGCATGAACTGCTGGTGGCTGCCGTCCGGCGACTGGTAGCCCTGGATGTGGAAGTCGGTGAACATAGGGTCGGCCCCGGCCTCCGGGTCCAGCAGGTCGGAGACTCCGGAATAGACGGCGACCAGATCGCCGACCGCCAGCCGCCCCTGGGCCTGCAACGCCTCGCCCATCCGCACGACCATGCCGACGCCGCCGGAGCCGGTGACGTGCACGTCCTCGTCATGCTCGTCGAACAGGGAGATGGGGATGCCGGTCAGCGCCCAGACGTCGTTGTAGTTGACCTCCGACGCGAGGACGTAGACGAGCGCCTTGTTGGGGCCGGGCTCGGGGACGGGGATGACGACCTCGGCTTCG
>NZ_WHOR01000536.1:0-794 GCF_013340925.1 Azospirillum formosense | reverse complement strand
GGGAGGGGGCAAGGCACTCAACTCATTCCTTCGGGCTCAACAGGCACGACGTCCGGTTCCGCGTCACGATGGCCAGGCTGTTCTCCGGTTCGCCCGCCCGGCGGAAGCGCAACGCGTTCAACTGGCTGGCGACGCTGAGCGACAGGACGTTCAGATCGCTCTCGTCGATGATCTTCTCGCCATCCTGCCAGCACTGGATGCGCACGCGGCCCTTGGGGACCCCGACGTCGAGGCCGCCGGGCTGCACGCCCGCGTCGCTGCTCTTCTTGCGGACCACCGTCGCGTCGGCGACGCCCCCGACGAAAGGGAGCGCCGCGATCGCCACCAGGAGAAGGAGTTTCCGGACCATGGCGCGCCCTCCCTTCCCACTCGATCACTGGATGGGCCGGAACTCGACGCGCCGGTTGCGGCTGTCGGTCGGGTCGGGGGTCAGCGGCTGGCTCTTGCCCAGGCCGGCGATGGCGATCCGCTGCGGCTCGATGTGGTGGACGCGCACCAGATACTCGCCGACCGACACGGCCCGGCGCTCGGAGAGGGCGAGGTTGTACTGCTCGCTTCCCACGGCGTCGGTGTGCCCTTCGATGACGAGGCGGAGCTGCGGGTCCTGCGACATCAGCCCACCGACCGCGTCGACGTAGGAATAGAACTCCTTCGGGATGTCGGCGGAGTTGAAGGCGAAGTTGATGCGGAACCCGAAACCGTTGGTCGGGCGGGTCTCCGCCGGGGTTTCCGGCGCGGAGAGGGTGGCCGGCTGCACACCGTTGGACCGGCGCGGGGCGGCCGGCGGCGGGGCG
>NZ_WHOR01000535.1:0-827 GCF_013340925.1 Azospirillum formosense | reverse complement strand
CCAGGATGTAGGAGACTTGAAGTTCCTCCGCGATGCGGCGGTAGCTCCAGCCCTGCGCGCGCAGCCGTTCGGCCATGCGCTGGCGGTCCCGCTCCTCGCTGGGCGTCGCCGGGCGCATGGGCAGGGAGGATGTCGGGCCGATCCCCTCCGTGGGGGTGGCAACGACGATCACATCCTTCAGTTTCTGGTCGGCCATCGGGTCTCCGCCGTCCTGCGCGCAGGGCGTTCCTTACCGCGATGTTGGCCGCTTTCAGGGGGCGCTGTCGATCCGGGACGGGTCCCGGTTGAAGCAGTCTGGGCGGGAAACCCGCCGGACCGGGCCAATTCGCGCCGGTCCGGCCCCGGTCAGGTCAATTCCTGGATGTGCTCGACATAGCCGGACAGGGCGGCGATCCCCTGCTCGGTCAGCTCGATGAAGACGCGGCGGCCATCCTTCTCGTCGGCGATGCGGCGCACCAGCCCGCGATCGTGCAGTTCGGTGATCCGCCGCAGCGCCGTGGTCTGGGCCACGCCGGAGGCCATGCACAGCGACGACACGGAAATCCGCCGCCCGCGCAAATGGTTGGCCATCAGGTCCAGCAGCATGTCCCAGCAGGGGTCCTCGAACAGCCCCTTCGGAAAATACTTGTCGCGGGCGACGCGGGATTGCTGGAGCGTCCGCAACACGGCCAGGCGTCGGTTCTCCCCTGCCGCGGCGGGGACGGGCGGCGGGGCGACCGGAGCGGCGACCGGAGCGGCCGGCGTCGGCTGGCTCTCGCGCAGCGCCTTCACCGCCTCGATGAGGGCGAGGCCGTGGCGGTAGGCGTCCTCCAGCGCTCCATGCAACG
>NZ_WHOR01000534.1:0-842 GCF_013340925.1 Azospirillum formosense | reverse complement strand
GCCCCAGCGGCACGCCCAGCACAGCGCCCAGCGCCACCGCCGCCGCCCCGACGGCCAGCGAGTTGCGCGCGCCGACCAGGATCATCGACAGCACGTCCCGCCCGAAATGGTCGGTGCCCAGCCAATGGACCGGCCCCGGCGGGCGCAGCCGGGCGACCACCCGCACCTGCTCCGCCGGGAAGGGCGTCCAGACCAGCGACAGCAGCGCCGCCCCGACCACCAGCGCGGTGAGCAGCCCGCCCAGCAGCAGACTGACCGGCAGCCGGCGCACCCGCCGGACGAGCCGCCTCATGCCGTCACCCGCGGGCGTGGGTCGATGGCGGCGCAGGCGATGTCGACCAGCGCGTTGACCGCCACCACCGTGACCGCCAGCAGCACGACGACGCTCTGCACCACGATCAGGTCGTGCTGGCCGATGGCCTGATAGAGCAGGCGGCCCAGCCCCGGCAGGGTGAAGACGTTTTCCACCACCACCGCCCCGGCGACGAGGAAGGAGAACTGCAGGCCCAGGATGGTGGCGACGGGGATCAGCGCGTTGGGCAGGACATGGCGCCGCAGCACCGCGCGGCGCGGCAGGCCCTTGGCGACCGCCGTGCGCACATACTCCTCGCGCAGCGTGTCGAGCGCCGCCGTGCGGGTGATGCGCGCCAGGATCGCCGCCTCCGGCAGGGCCAGCGCCACGGCGGGCAGCAGCAGCGCCTTCAGCGCCAGCCCCGCCCCGGCCTCCCACCCCGGAAAGCCACCGGCGGAGAACCAGCCCAGCCGCACGGAGAACAGCAAAATCAACAGGATGGCGAACCAGAAGCCGGGCACCGCGATGCCGATCTGCCCGAAGGCCATGA
>NZ_WHOR01000533.1:0-849 GCF_013340925.1 Azospirillum formosense | reverse complement strand
CGCTGGGTGTGCACGGCCAGCGCTCCCGCCGCCCCGGCATAGACGGCGCTCAGCGCGAAGGCGGCCAGCCGCAGCCCGCCGACGTCCAGACCCAGCGTGCCGGCGGCCAGCGGGTCGTCGCGCACCAGCGTCAGCGCCCGCCCCCAGCGCCCGCGCGCCAGCCTCCAGGCGAGCAGTCCGCCCAGCGCCACGAAACTCCACACCACCGCCGCCAGCGGCAGCCCGCGCGGCACCGCCCAGCCGAACAGGACGATGCCCGGCACGCCCGGCAGGCCGTTGGCGCCGCCGGTCAGGCCGGGGCTGTTGACCGCCAGCAGATGGACGACCTGCGCGATGCCCAGCGTCGCCAGCGCGAAGTAATGGGACTCCAGCCGCAGCACCGGCAGCCCGACCAGCAGGGCCAGGAGCAGCGGCACCAGCAGCGACACCGGGAAGGTCGCGGCGAAGCCCCAGCCCCACTGGCTGCCCAGGATGCCCGTCGCGTAGGCCCCGATCCCGAAGAAGGCGCCATGGGCCAGCGACAGCGCGCCGCCCAGCCCGAACACGATCTGGAACCCGAGGGCGGCCAGCGCGTACCCCCCCGCCACAGTCAGCACGCGCAGCCCGTAGGGCGACGCGTACAGCAGCGCGTACGCCCCTAGGCCCGCGACCATCATCCCCTCTCCTGCGAAGCGGGGGAGGGTCAGGGTGGGGGCCAGCGCCCGCACCTGATGCGCAATCCTACGCACGGCGCCGCGCCGCCTCGCCGAACAGCCCCTGCGGGCGGGCGACCAGGATGACCAGCAGCGTGGCGTAGAGCAGCCCGAGCGCCACCGGATAGGAGAGCACCGACGACACCCCCACCTCGAA
>NZ_WHOR01000532.1:0-859 GCF_013340925.1 Azospirillum formosense | reverse complement strand
GACGCGGCGGACGTGTTGCCCGCCGCATCGGTCACCGTCGCGGTGAGCGTGTGCGCCCCGTCGCTCAGCGAGGCGGCCGTGATGCTCCAGGCACCGGCCGCCGAAGCGGTCACCGTGCCCAAGGCGGTCGCGCCCTCGTACAGCACCACCACGCCCGCCTCGGCGACGCTGCCCGTGATCACCGGAGCCGCCACGCTGGTCAGCGTGTCGGCCGTGGACCCGCTGTTCGACGCTGCCGCCAGAGCGAGCCCGGTCGGTGACGAAGCACTGGTGTCGATGGTTACGGTCAGCGCAGCGGACGCGGCGGACGTGTTGCCCGCCGCATCGGTCACCGTCGCGGTGAGCGTGTGCGCCCCGTCGCTCAGCGAGGCGGCCGTGATGCTCCAGGCACCGGCCGCCGAAGCGGTCACCGTGCCCAAGGCGGTCGCGCCCTCGTACAGCACCACCACGCCCGCCTCGGCGACGCTGCCCGTGATCACCGGAGCCGTCACGCTGGTCAGCGTGTCGGCCGTGGACCCGCTGTTCGAACCCACGGCAAGCGCCAAGCCGGTCGGTGACGAAGCACTGGTGTCGATGGTCACCGTCAGCGCCGACGATGCGGCGGACGTGTTGCCCGCCGCATCGGTCACCGTCGCGGTGAGCGTGTGCGCCCCGTCGCTCAGCGAGGCGGCCGTGATGCTCCAGGCACCGGCCGCCGAAGCGGTCACCGTGCCCAAGGCGGTCGCGCCCTCGTACAGCACGACCACGCCCGCCTCGGCGACGCTGCCCGTGATCACCGGAGCCGTCACGCTGGTCAGCGTGTCGGCCGTGGACCCGCTGTTCGACGACGACGCCAGAGCCAAGCTGGTCGGTGACGAAG
>NZ_WHOR01000531.1:0-875 GCF_013340925.1 Azospirillum formosense | reverse complement strand
GTGGTCGGCAACGCCGCCGCCGCGGCGCAAGGGGCATGGCAGTACTGGACCGGCAGCGGCTGGGCCGACATCGGCGCGGTCAGCGGCGGCAACGGCCTGCTGCTGGCGGCGACCACGGCGCTGCGCTTCGTTCCCGCCGCCAACTGGAACGGCACGACCCCGGCGCTGACCGTCCGGCTGGTCGACACGTCGCAAGGCCCGATCGCCAGCGGCGCGCGGGTCGACGCGACGAGCATCGGCGGCGACAGCCGCTACAGCGCCGGGACCATTGCCCTGACCGGAACCGTCACCGCAGTCAACGACGCCCCGGTGGCGACGGGCACGGCGGCCACCCTGCCGACCATCGCCGAGGACACCGTCAATCCGACGGGCACCAGCGTCACCGCCCTGTTCGGCCCTCTGTTCTCCGATCCGGCGGACGCCGTGGCGGGCGGCTCGGCCGCCAACGGCTTCGCCGGGGTCGCCATCGTCGGCAACGCGGCGACCGCCGGGCAAGGCGTCTGGCAGTACTGGTCGGGCTTCGCCTGGATCACCGTGGGCGCGGTGGCGGAAGGCTCGGCCCTGGTCGTCGCCGCCAACGCGATGCTGCGCTTCGTTCCCGCCGCCGACTGGAACGGCACCACCCCGGCCCTGACCGTCCGGCTGATCGAGGGCGGCGGCGCCCCCGTCGTCACCGGCGGCCGCGTCGACCTGACCAACGGCGTCGGCGGCAGCACCGTCTACAGCGCCGACACCATCGCGCTGACCGGCACCGTCACCCCCGTCAACGACGCGCCGCAGATCACCGCCGGCACGACGGCACTGGCGACGGTGAAGGGCGCCGCCGTGGCGGTCACAGCCCTGTCGGTGGCCGACATCGCCGCCGGCGCGCAGCC
>NZ_WHOR01000530.1:0-876 GCF_013340925.1 Azospirillum formosense | reverse complement strand
CGCCGCGTCCCCGCCACCTGCCCGCCCCCCGGGCGGGGGTCGGCCGCCGCTTCCGGCAATCCGCCGACGCCTATCTGCGCGACCTCGCCATGGGCGGCCTCGCCGCCGCGCGGCTGTCGGTCGCCGCCAGCGAGTTGGAACTGCTGGCCGGCGGGGCGCGCTCCGGCGCCGACGCGGCGGCGGCATACGCCGAGGTGCTGTCGAGCCTGGAGGATGCCGCCCGCGGCCTGGGGGCGGAGCGCGGCGCCTGGATCGGCGCCAACGGCCCCGTCCTGCCGCCGGAGTTCGAGGCGCTGCTCGGCCGGCTGGAGAAGTCCGACCTGCTCGGCCCCAACCTGCGCGCCGACATCCTGGATCTCGCGCAGCGCCGCTACGACGAGGCGGGGGTCGGTGCCCGCAGCCTGGACTCCGTGATCGGCCGCCTGCTGGAACAGGCGCCGAACGGCGGCGCCCGGCTGGCCCCGGCGGCCGAGCAGCTTCCCCGCACCCCGCCGGGGCGGATGCCCCGCCGCTTCATGAAGACCGACGACAGCGGCGCGCCGGCGATGCCCGCCGTGGGCGCCGGCTGGGACCGCGCCGCGCTGGACAGCATCCCGCCGCTGGTCGAGGACTATCTGCTGTTTGACGCCAAGGACCTGCCGCAGGCGCCGGCCATGCTGCGCACCTCCATGCGGGCGGCGGCGCAGCACCAGCTCCGCCAGGGGGTGGAGCGCATCCTCGCCCGCGCGCTCGCCGGCAGCCCGGCCGGCGGCGGGGTGGACCGGGCGGGCGGGCTCGCGCAGCTCCGCGCCTCGGCCCGCGCGCTGCGCACCGCCTTCCCGGGGGTGGCCGAGACCCTGCCTGTCTCTTGTAAACAACGTACGCGGCCGCAGAACT
>NZ_WHOR01000052.1:0-26584 GCF_013340925.1 Azospirillum formosense | reverse complement strand
CAGCCCCAGCACCTCCGCGTAGCGGTAGCGGCGGCCAAGGAAGTCCAGGCACGGACGGTCGGCGTAGCGGCGGGCGGGCCCCTCGAACAGCCCGGCCCGCGGGGGCACGGCGGTCGGCTGGGCCCCGGCGGTGCCCCCCGGGGAAATGGGCAGCCCGGGGGGGGGCGGGGGGGCGGCCCCTGGGGCGCCGCCCTGGCGCTGGCCGTGGCGGCGCAGGCGGCTCTGCTGCGCGCCGGCGCCGCCACCGCCGCGCCCGGACCCGCCCGGCGCGCCCGTCTGCTGAGCGACGTCGCCGCCTGGACGCGGGAGGCCGGAACGGCGCTGCTGCTGGCCGGGCGCCCGACCCCCGACCCAATCAAGGCCGATCCAAATCGGGCCGATCCGGTTCCTTCCGGTCTGGCCGACCGCCGGCTGATCCTGACCCAAGGGCGCCTGGAAGAACCGGAGGAGGAGCCCGTCCCCGCACCGCCCCCCGTGGAGCCGGCGCCCTCCGGCCCGCCCATCCTGTCGGTGCGCGACCTGCGCGTCGCCTTTCCGCTGGGACGGGGTTGGCGCGGCGAGGAGCGCTGGCTGACCGTCCTGGACGGCCTGTCCATCGAATTGGCCGAGGGCGAAACGCTGGCCCTGCTCGGCGAGACCGGCAGCGGCAAGTCGGTGCTGGCCCGCGCCATCCTGCGGCTGGTGCCGCCGGTCGGCGGTCAGGTGTCCTGGCTGGGGACCGACCTCGCCGCCGCCCCGCCGGAAGCGATGCGCCGGGCGCGGCGGGATTTGCAAATCCTCTTCCCCGATCCGCTGGCCGCCTTCGACCCGCTGATGACCATCGGCGCGCAGCTCGCCGAAACGCTGGAGTCGCTGCGGCCCACCCGATCTTCAGCCGACCGCGACGCGCGGCTGGCCGAGGCGCTGGAGGAGGTCGGGCTGCCCGCGGCGGTCCTCGACCTCCATCCCGGTTCGCTCCGTCCGGCGGAGGCGGCGCGCGCCGGGCTGGCCCGCGCCCTGCTGACGGGGCCGCGCCTGCTGGTCTGCGACGAGCCGGCGGCCACGCTCGACGGGGCGGAGCGGGCCGACTTCCTGGCCCTGCTGCAGGCGATCCGCCGCCGCCGCCGGCTGGCCCTGCTCTACGCCACCCAGGACGCGGCGGAGGGCTTGCGGATCGGGCGGCGGGCACTGGTGCTCCTGCTCGGCCGGATCGTCGAGTCGGCGGACAGCACGGTTCTGGCGGCCGGGGCGCGCCATCCCTACAGCCGCGCCCTGATCGCGGCGGCCGGCTTGGTCCGCCCGGCGCTGCACGGCGATCCGCCCTCCCCCCTGCGCCCGCCGACCGGCTGCGCCCTGCGGCTGCGCTGCCCGCTCGCCCATGACGGCTGCGCCCAGGTCCCCCCGACGCTCGACCCCGTGGCGCCCGGCCACCGAGTCGCCTGCCATGTCGCGCAGGATGAGGTCCAAGACGGCCCCAAAAGCGGCGCCCAGACTGGCGGGAAAGCCACCTGAACCCCTGTCCGGAGCCCGCCGACGCCTTGGGCGCGGCCGCAATTCCGTCCCAAAAAGGTCTGAAACTGCGCGGGTTGGCAAGGAGGCGGGCACGGGATAACGTCCCCGGCCTTCACGCCCGCATTGCTGAAATCACGGAAAAGGACAGGGATGCTTCGCGCACGCACCCGGTGGACGGTCCCCTGCATGGGCGCACTCGCCGTCCTTCTGCTGCTTCTCGCCGGCCTCGCCGCGCCGTCGCTGGCCGCCGGCCCGGTGCCGGGCGCCGCCATGCCGGCCCCCGCCGCCGCGGCCCCTGCGGAACCCGCCGCCTCGCCCGATCCGACGCCCGAGCAGATGCAGGCGATGATCACGACGCTGGAGGACCCGGCGGCCCGCGCCCGGCTGGTCGAGCAGTTGAAGGCGCTGGTCGCCGCGCAGAAGGGGCTGGAGCAGGCCAAGGCCGAGGAGGCCCCGGCGGCCAGCACCCTGCCCGAAACCATCGGGGCCAGCGCCCTGTCCTTCCTGGCCGAGCGCATGGACGTGCTGAGCCGCCAGCTCGTCCAGGTCGGCAACGTGTTCAAGGAGCTGCCCGGCGCCATCGAGTGGGCGAACCGGCAGATGGTCGACCCGTCGGCCCGCGACCGCTGGGTGCAGATCGCCATCCAGCTGACGATGATCCTGACCGCCGGTCTGGCGATCGAACGCTTCGTCGGCTGGCTGCTCGCCCGCCCGCGCAACGCGCTCGCCGCCCGCCGGGGCACCACGACGCTGGTGCGCTTGCCGCTGCTGCTCGGCCGCGCGCTGCTGGAGCTGGCGCCCATCGCCGCCTTCATCGTCGTCGGCTACGCCATCCTGTCGGTCAGCGAGCCGGGGCCGCGCGTCCGGCTGGTCGCGCTGGCCGTCATCAACGCCACCGTCATCCTGCAGATCCTGCTGGTCGCCGCCCGCATCCTGATCTCGCCCTTCGCGCCCACCCTGCGCATGGTGCGGATGGGCGACGCCAACGCGCTGCGCCTCTACCGCTGGGTCCGCCGGCTGGCCGCGGTCGGCGTCTACGGCTATTTCCTGGCGGAGGGCGCCTATGTGCTGGGCCTGCCGCTCGGCGCCTACGGCGCGCTGCTGAAGCTGCTCGGGCTGGCGATCGCCGGCATGCTGATCGCGCTGATCCTGCAGAACCGCCGCATCGTCGCCGACTGGATGCACGGCAACCCGCTGTCCGGCGACGGCGACCCGACGGCCACCGCGGAGCGCGAGTCGGAGGGCCAGGGCGCCGTCCTGCGCTCCGCCCGCCGCCGCTTCGCCGACGTCTGGCACGTTCTGGCGATCATCTATGTCGTGGTGACCTTCGGCGTCTGGGTGTTGAACGTCTATGGCGGGTTCGAGTATCTGGCCCGCGCCACCGGAATCACCATCCTGGTCGCGGTGATCGCCCGGCTGCTCGTCAACGGAATCAACCGCGGCCTGCGCCGCGGCCTGCGCATGGTCCCGGAGAGCCAGGGCGCCCTGCCGCCGCTGAAGGACCGCGCCTCCCTCTACCTGCCCTTCCTGCACCGGGCGGTGAAGACGGTGATCTGGGTCGGCGCGGCGATGATGATCCTCTACGGCTGGGGCTTCGACACGCTGGCCTGGACGGACACGCGGCTGGGCCAGCGCATCCTGCGCAGCACGGTCACCATCGCCCTCCTGCTGGTCGGCTCCATCGTCGCCTGGGAGGTGGTCAGCGCGATGATCGAGCGTTTCCTCGCCTCCACCGACCGCAACGGCACGCGGATCGAGCGCAGCGCGCGCGTGCGCACCCTGCTGCCGCTGCTGCGCAACGCCTTCCTGATCCTCCTGGTGACCATGGTGTCGCTGATCACCCTGTCGGAGCTGGGCGTCAACATCGCGCCGCTGCTGGCCGGTGCCGGTGTGGTCGGTCTGGCCGTCGGTTTCGGGTCGCAGACGCTGGTCAAGGACATCATCACCGGCCTGTTCATCCTGTTCGAGGACAGCATCTCCATCGGCGACGTGGTGGACGTGGGCGGCGGCCATTCCGGCTCGGTGGAGGCCATCTCCATCCGCTCGATCCGGCTGCGCGACGGGTCGGGTGCCATCCACACGGTGCCCTTCAACTCGGTCAGCACCGTCAAGAACATGTCGAAGGACTTCTCCTACGCCCTGTTCGAGGTGCGGGTCGCCTACCGCGAGGACCCCGACCGTGTGATCGAGCTGCTGAAGGACATCGGCACCGGCCTGCAGGCCGACGCGCTGTTCGCGCCCGACATCATGGCGCCGCTGGAGGTGATGGGCCTGGACAAGTTCCAGCCCGACTCGACCCAGCTGATCACCGCGCGCTTCAAGACCCGCCCGACCAAGCAGTGGGGCGTGTCGCGCGAGTTCAACCGCCGCATGAAGAAGCGCTTCGACGAGCTGGGGGTGGAGGTGCCGACCGGCTCCATGCAGCTCATCGTCGGCGGGAACCATCCCGACCGGGCGCTGGCCGAGGCGCTCAGCCAAGGGTCTTAAAAAACCAGGGCTCGTAATCGGGAGCCGTGCGGCCGGGGGCCCTACGCCTCCGGCCCGCCGCGCTCCAGGACCGCGACGAAGGCGTCGACGACGCGCGGGTCGAAATGCCGGCCCGACTCGGCGCGGATCAGATCGACCACCGCCGCCAGCTCCCACGCCTCCTTGTAGGGGCGGCGGTGCAGCAGGGCGTCATAGACGTCGGCAACCGCCACGATGCGGCCCGACAGCGGGATGGCCTCGCCCGCCAGCCCCTGGGGATATCCCGTGCCGTCGAACTTCTCGTGGTGGCTCTCGGCGATCTCCGCCCCCATCGACAGGTAGCTGCGCCCGCCGACCGGTCCGGAGGCATCGCGCAGGATGCGCCCGCCGATGGTGGCGTGCTCGCGCATCTGGGTGATTTCCTCGGGGTCCAGCTTGCCGGGCTTGCGCAGGATCTGGTCGGGGATGGCGACCTTGCCGACGTCGTGCAGCATGCTGGCCAGCCCGATCAGCTCGCAGAAGCGGTCGTCGGCATCACCGCCGCAGGTACCCCGCGCCTGAAGCTCCCTTGCGATGGCGGTGGCCCAGCGGCCGATGCGCCGGACATGCTCCCCGGTGACCTCGTCCTTGTATTCGGCCAGCTTGCCCAGCGCGTGCACCGTGGCGATCTGGGCGAGGCGGAGCTGTTCGTACAAGGATACATTGTCGAACCCGACCGACATCCGGGAGCAGAAGATCTCCAGCAGCCGCCGCTCGACCTCCGGCAGGCCGCCATGCCCGCCGATGAACAGCGCGCCGGGGCCGGGGCTCTGGGTCTGGAACAGCGCGACGCTGTGGTCGTCGCGGTGCAGGCTGCGGCCCCGCGCCAGGGCGGCGGCGATGTCGGCGCAGGCCGCCTCGGGCAGCACGGCACCGACCGGCCGGCCGGTCGCCTCGGCGAAGACGCCGGTTCCGCACAGCACCACCGCCTCCCGGAACCGGCCGCCCGGCCCCGGGCCTTCCGGATTTGAATCTTCCGGATTTGAATCTTCCGGATTCGGGCCCGGCGGCACCGCGCACAGGAAGGCGCCCGTCGCTCGCGGCAACAGAGCGGCGACCCGCTCCACCACGCCGAGGGCGAAGCGGTCCATGGAGCGCTGCTCGAACAGGGTGCCGGCGGCGTCGACGATCGTTTCCAGCCCCTGCCGGTTGCGCTCGATCGCGTCGATGTGCTGGTAGGATCGCAGGGCGGCCACCGTCGTGGTGAACAGCTTCTGGGCGGTCAGCTCGCTCTTGGCCTTGTAGTCGTTGATGTCGTAGCTGACGATCACCTGCCGCTCCGGCGCCTGTCCGGGCTGGCCGGTGCGCAGGATGATGCGGACCCGCCGGTTGCCCAGAACCTCCCGGATGTGATGGACCAGCCGCAGGCCGGCGTCCTCCGTCTCCATCACCACGTCCAACAGGACGGCGGCGATGTCGGGATGGTCGTTCAGGATCGCCCGCGCCTCGCCCCCCGAATGGGCGGACAGGAACTGCAGGCGCCGCCCGTCGAAGCTCACATCGTTCAGCACCACGCGGGTGATCGCGTGCACCTCCGGATCGTCATCGACGATCAGCAGCTTCCAGGGGGCGGCGACGGTGCCGGAATTCGCGGACGACGGGTCCGGAGCGTCCTCGTCGGCGAACAGCAGGTCGTCGTCCTCGCCCTGGCCCCAGCCCTGGATGTCCGACATCGCCGTTCCCCGCCCCGCTCTGTCAAAGCTGCATGGCTACAATTCGATTCTCTTTTTCAACGTTTGTCGCGGTTCGTGTCAACCGCCCTGGCGCCTTCACACCCAAGACCACAGGCGGAGGGTGGCTGCGGCGCGTTGTCCTCCCCCGTTTCGACTACCACTGAAGCGCCTTCCCCGCCGCGTGTGGAGGGGTTGCGGCCCGCCCCGAACGGGTGATCATCGGGAGAAAGGTGTGAGGCGAAAAACCGAGGCTGAAAAACAACGCGGGAACGACGGGGGCAGGCCATGATACCGGACGCTTGGGACATCGAATTACGCGAAGGGGCCATCGACGTGGCCCGCCATCTGATCGAGACCGGTTGCGTCCGGTACGACCCGGAGCATTTGTGCAACCACGGTTCGGGGCTGGTCAGCCCGGTCCATCTGGAGGGTCGGCGGCTGCTCTCCTACCCCGCGGTGCGCGACGAGGTGCTCGACTTCGCGCTGCGGATGATCGGCCAGGAGATCGGCGACGGCGAACTGGACGCCATCGCCGCCGCCGAGGGGGCCGGCGTGCCCTGGGCCGCGCTGATCGCCGACCGGCTGGAGTTGCCCCTCGTCTTCGTGCGCAAGGAGGCGCCGGAGGGCCTGCAGGGCTACAAGCACCGGATCGAAGGGCGGGTGGAGCCGGGCTGGCGCGTGCTCCTGGTCGAGCAGATCGCCGCCGACGGCCACCGCAAGGCCCGCTTCGCCCAGCCGCTGAAGGAGGCGGGCTGCGACGTGCGCGACCTGTTCGTGCTGTTCCAGTACGGAATCTTCGACGAGATCCAGGAGCATCTGGCCCCGCTGGGCATCACCATGCACGCGCTGGCGACCTGGTGGGACGTGCTGGAGGTGGCGAACCGCGGCCATTACCTGGACGCGCAGGCCCAGGGCGAAATCCACGCCTTCCTCCACGATCCCAAGCGCTGGACGGCGGAGCACCAGAAAGGCCGGAAAAGCGAAAAGGCGGCCTGAGGCGGGGCAGGCCCCCTCTCCCACGCCAAGCGGGAGAGGGGGAAGACCGTCACTGCCCGGCGACGCGGACCCACGGGTGGCCGGCGCGAGCGGTCTCGCCGCGGCGAGCGGCCAAGACGGCGGCGGCGTAGGGCACCGCCAGCAGGAGCTGAAGCCCGGCCCAGGATAGCGCTTCCCAGTTCGGGCTGGTCCACACCACCTCGTGCAGGGCCTCCAGGAAGGGAAGCTGCCCGTAGATCAGCGACTCCATCGGCACCACGCCTTCCGCCAGCACGGTCAGCAGCGCGCCGAGCAGCAGCAGGGCGGCCAGCACCGACTCCAGCGGCAGGCGGCGGACGGCGCCGCACAGGCCCCTCGCCGGCAGATCGGCCGCCGGGACGGCGGGGCGGAACAGCCCGCCGATGCCCCAGGCGGCCAGCGCCCCCGTGCCCTCCGGACGCCGCGTGGCGCGCATGGCGCCGAGCGCCAGCAGGCCGAGCGCCGGCAGGGCGAAGTACCAATTGGGGAAGTCGCGGTAGCGCCCGTCGAACACGATCAGGAGGCTCCAGGCGATCCCCAGCAGAGCGAGCAGGATGGCAGAGGCCTTGCCCACCGTCTCCAGCCGCGACAGCGCCGGACGGCCGCGCAGCGGCGCCAGCGGCGCCAGCGGCTCCAGCGCCAGACCGCCGCTGCCCAGCGCCCGCCGGGCGGCCAGGAGAACGGCCATCGACAGCACGGCCGTCGCCACCAGCATGACGACCGACAGCGCCACGTCCTGCGGGTAGTGCTTGCCGTGCAGGGCGCCCCAGACGGCGTGGACGAACAGGGTGGACAGCGCCTGCGCCAGGAAGGCCAGGGCGGCGAAGGCCCCGGCGGTCAGCGGACGGCCCCGCAGGGTCAGCCCGACGACCAGAAGAAGCGCGAGGCCGGAGGAGACGCCGAACAGCAGCGGCCATTGGCGGTTCTCCACCACCGGCCCGGCCAGGGCGAACTTCGCCTGACGGTCGGCGGTGTAGAGGCCCCAGTGGCCGCCCACCGTGCCTTCCAGCTTGGCCTTCCAGCCCTGGTCGAAGGCCTCGATCACGTTGTAGTCGAAGCCCTCCTGCTCGGCGAGGCGGACGAAGCCGTTGACGAACTTGGCCTTGTTGACCAGCCCGGTGACCGCGGCGCCGCGCGACCGGCCCTCGGTCGGCCAGCCGGTCTCGCCGACCAGGATCGGCTTGCCGGGGAAGCGCTGGGCGATCGTGCGGTAGCTGCCGCGGATGCGCTCCATGGCGCCGGCCACGTCGGTCGGCACGTCTTCCCAGTAGGGCAGCAGGTGGATGGTCAGGTAATCGACGTGATCGGCGATCTGCGGGTACTTCAGCCACCATTCCCAGACGTCGGCGTAGGACACCGGCTGCTTCACCGCCGCCTTCACGCGGTCGATGTAGCCGGCCACCTGCTCCGGCGTCAGCTCGCGGCGCAGCAGCACCTCGTTGCCGACGATCACGCGGGTGATAACGTCCGGGTAGCGGTTGGCGAGGTCGATGAGGGACGCGACCTCCTTCTCGTTCTTGTCGAGCCGCGACGACAGCCACGCCCCCATGGTGACCTGCATGCCGTGGCGGCGGGCCAGTTCCGGCACAACCTCCAGCCCCTCCAGCGAGGTGTAGGTGCGCACCCCCGCCACCTGCGGGGCGAGCGCCGCCAGATCCTCGTCGATCTGCTCGGTGCTGGGAAATGTCTGTGTCAGCGGGCTCTGCCCATCGCGGAAGGGCGCGAAGGACACGCTTTTCAGCTTGCCGCCGGGCGGGGGGTCGAGCGGCACCGGCTGGTTCGGCAGCGACCAGACGGCAAAATTCGCGAGGCCGGCCACGAGCAGCACGGCGAGGATCGTGATGAGGCGCATGGAGGGGATGTCTACACCAAATGCGGGATCGGCAAAACGGTCTGGCGAAAAGGAAAACGGGCGCGCCCCCAGGAGGGAGGCGCGCCCGTCAAGGACCGGTCGGACCCGATCGGGCCGACTGGAGTTGATGACGTGCCATCGTCACGTCCCATCAACGAACCGCGGCCCGCTTTATTCCGGCAAATCCGTTCAGCGTTCCACAAAAGCCTTTTCGATCACGTAATGACCGGGTTCGCCGTTGTGGCCCATGGAGAAGCCCAGCTCGTTCATGATGCCGCTGGTCTCGTCCAACATGGCCGGGCTGCCGCAGATCATCACGCGGTCGACCTCGCGGTCGAAGGGGGCCAGACCGACATCGGAGAACAGCTTGCCGTTGCGGATCAGGTCGGTGATGCGGCCCTGGTTGCGGAAGGGCTCGCGCGTCACGGTCGGGTAATAGATCAGCTTCTGCGTCACATCCTCGCCGAAGAACTCGTTCTCCGGCAGGACGGTGTTGATGATGTCGCCGTACGCCAGCTCGCCCACCGTACGCGTCGTGTGGGTCAGGATCACCTTGTCGAACCGGGCGTACATCTCCGGGTCCTTGATGATGCTGAGGAAGGGAGCGAGGCCCGTGCCGGTGCTGAGCAGGTACAGGTTGCGGCCCGGCAGAAGGTTGTCGGTGACCAGCGTGCCCGTCGCCTTGCGGTTGACCAGCAGCGTGTCGCCTTCCTTGAGGTGCTGGAGGCGCGAGGTCAGCGGGCCGTCCTGCACCTTGATCGAGAAGAACTCCAGCGTCTCCTCGTAGCTGGCGCTGACCAGGCTGTACGCGCGCAGCAGCGGCCGGCCATTCACCTCCAGGCCGATCATGGTGAACTGTCCGGGATCGAAACGGAACGAGGGATCGCGCGTGGTGGTGAAGCTGAACAGCGTGTCCGTCCAGTGGTGAACGCGCAGGACGCGCTCATGAATCAGATTGCTCATGGAATCCGCAGGTCCGTTTCGGTGACCGGCATGCCGTGGCCGGTGTCGTTTCAGAAGCCAAGCCGTGCCGCATTGCAGCACATCTCTTTAACAACAAATTCGTCAACAGACCACTAATTTATACCAACAATTTTGTTGTGGCTTTTCGGTTACCACAAGGCCGCTTTGCGAAATAAACGGCCTTACTCTCCCGCCGGCGGAGCGAAGAGATAGGGCGACAAACCGCGCAGATTCTCATCGACAATCAGGCGATGGTTCAGCGGCGGGAAGGCGCGCTGCGAGCAGTCCAGCCGCGGGCAGAGCCGGCAATTCACACCAATGGGAGTCGCCGCCTCGGTGTTTTCCAGATCCACACCGTCCGCATAGGTGATCTGCGCCGCGTGCTGGAGATCGCAGCCCAGCGCGATGGCGAACTGCTGCGGCGGGCTGCGGAAGCCGCCGCCGGCCTTCACCACCGTGCGGGCGATGGAGAAGTAGGTGGTGCCGTCGGGCATCTGGGCCAGCTGGCTGTGGATTTTTCCCGGCGTGCGGAAGGCCTCGTAGACGATCCAGCGGGCGCAGCCGCCGCCGAAGCGCGCCAGATGGAAACCGGCGCCGGAAAAGCGCTTGGACACGTTGCCGGCGCTGTCCACCCGCATCAGGAAGAAGGGAACGCCCTTCGCCCCCGGCCGCTGCAGCGTGGTCAGCCGCTGGCAGACCTGCTCGAACGAGGCATCGAACCGGCGGCGCAATATTTCGATGTCGTATCGAACCTGATTGGCCGCCTCCCAGAACCGGGCGTAGGGCATCAGCACCGCCGCCGCGAAATAGTTGGCCAGCCCGATGCGGGCCAGTCGCCGCGCCTCGTCGCCCGTCAGACCGGACGAGTCGACGATGTGGTTCAGCAGGTCGCGGTGGCGCAGCAGGGCGATCTGGCAGGCGAGCTGGAAGTTGCGGCCGGACGGCGCCAGCATCTCCGACAGCAGGATGCGCCGCCCGTGCCGGTCGAACCGGCGCACCGCATAGCCCATGATGTCGGAGGGCAGCAGCCGGACGCGGACGCTGTGGTTGTTCAGCAGATAGTCGGTCAGGCCCCGGTAGAGATCGCCCTTCTCCAGCCGGCCCTCCTGCCACAGCTCCTCCGCCGCCGCCTCCAGCTCGGCGAAGTGGTTGGAATGGGTCTGGAAGAGGTCGCGCACCTCGTCCTGCGGGAAGGAGGTGGCCTGGACCAGATGGAACTTCTCGCGGTCGGCCACCCGCTCCGACAGGGTTTGCAGGTCGTCCCGGCTGGTGCGGAAGGCGCGGTAGAGCGCCACCACCGCCTGCCCCAAAGTCGGAGCGACCGCCGCCAGTTCGCGGAAATCCTGGTTCTTGATGTCGGAGCCGTCGAACAGCGGGTCGGCGAAGACCTCGCGCAGGCCGGCGACGAGGCGGCTCTCCTCGTCCTCCGCGAAGCTCTGCAGGTCCACCCCGAACTGCTGGCCCAGCTTCAGCAGCAGCGGCACGGTGACGGGGCGCTGGTTGTGTTCGATCAGGTTCAGGTAGCTGGGGGAAATGCCCAGCTGCTCGGCCATCTGGGCCTGGGTCAGCCCATGGTCGCGGCGCAGCCGCCGCACCTTCGGACCCAGCATCGCCTTCTTGTCCATGACCGCCCGAACTCCAGCTGCGCTGATTTACAATATTTACTGATTTACAGAACTTTTCAGACGGCAGTTTACAAACAGACCCTTTTACAAACAAGGGCATGTTGCAAGGCAGCGAAGGCCGTTTTAGTTGTTTTGTCAGGGCAAGCGCTCAAAAGCAGCGCAACGGTGACGAAAAGAAGGAAAACGACCATGTCGCTCGATGAAAAGACCAAGGCCGCTCTCCGCGCCGCGCGCTTCGAAGGCATCAAGCGCGATTACACCCAGGACGATGTGAAGCGCCTCAGCGGCTCGGTCAAGATCGAGTACACGCTGGCCGAGATGGGCGCCCAGCGCCTGTGGGAACTGCTGAACACCGAGCCGTACATCAACACGCTGGGCGCGCTCACCGGCAACCAGGCGATGCAGGCGGTGAAGGCCGGCCTGAAGGCCATCTACCTGTCGGGCTGGCAGGTCGCCGGCGACGCCAACCTGGCCGGCCAGATGTACCCGGACCAGAGCCTGTACCCGGCCAACTCGGTGCCGGCGGTGGTCGAGCGCATCAACAACACCTTCAAGCGCGCCGACGAGATCCAGACCGCCGAGGGCAAGGGCGACACCTACTGGTTCGCGCCGATCATCGCGGATGCCGAGGCCGGCTTCGGCGGCCCGCTGAACGTCTTCGAGCTGATGAAGGCGATGATCAAGGCCGGCGCCTCGGGCGTCCACTTCGAGGACCAGCTCGCGTCCGAGAAGAAGTGCGGCCATCTCGGCGGCAAGGTGCTGATCCCGACGCAGCAGCACATCCGCACGCTGAACGCCGCCCGTCTGGCCGCCGACACCATGGGCACCTCGACCATCGTGCTCTGCCGCACCGACGCGGAGTCCGCTCAGCTCATCACTTCCGACGTTGACGAGCGCGACCATCCCTTCATCGACTTCGACGCCGGCCGCACCTCGGAGGGCTTCTTCCGGCTGAAGAAGGGCACGGGTGTCGACCACTGCATCGCCCGCGGCCTGTCCTACGCCCCCTACTCCGACCTGCTGTGGTGGGAGACCTCGCGTCCGAACCTGGAGGAGGCCAAGCGCTTCGCCGAGGCGATCCGCAAGGAATTCCCGAACAAGCTGCTGGCCTACAACTGCTCGCCGAGCTTCAACTGGAAGGCCAACCTGGACGAGGCGGACATCGCCAAGTTCCAGCGCGAGATCGGCGCCATGGGCTACAAGTTCCAGTTCGTGACGCTGGCCGGCTTCCACAGCCTGAACTACTCGGCCTTCAAGCTGGCCAAGGGCTACGCGGCGCGCGGCATGGCCGCCTACTCGGAACTGCAGGAGGCGGAGTTCGCGGCGGAGGCCGAGGGCTACACCGCGACCAAGCACCAGCGCGAGGTCGGCACCGGCTACTTCGACGCGGTCGCCACGGCGATCTCGGGCGGCCAGTCCTCCACGACCGCCTACAAGGACTCCACCGAGGCCGACCAGTTCCATTGATCGAAAAGCTGGGAGCGTCCGGTTCCATCCGCCGGACGCGCCCGCCTCGAACGAGACAGCACTTTGCCCCCGCAAAGTGTGAAAGGGTCATACGGCCGCCCATCGCGGCAGCCTCCCCGGCTCGGGCCGTATGACCGGTTTGCGCCGATCGTCGGACGGTTGGCTTCGGCCCGCCGCTCCGGTGACCGGTGGTTCCTGATCCGGTGTGCGAGCCGGATCTCTTCGAACGGCTGACGCTATTGACTTCAAACGGCCGGGGGTCCGCCTCCGGCCGTTTCTTTTTGCGTCCGCCCGCTTTCCTCACGACCATTCGTTGTCACAGCCGCGCCATAGGGGCATGGCTGACCTGCGCCATCCCAACCGTCATAATCGGGAAATCGTGATTAAGTCTTGAGCGCAACCGCGAAATTGCCGTGCCGGTTGCCCTGCCCAACGGTGGGGAAGCTGCGTTGCAGTGCGGAATAAGCCATTGACTTGGGACCTCGTTGCCGCCACTTGTGTTCCATGCTCACCACAAACCGATCAGGGGCGTAATTGCCCCCCCGCCGGACCTCACCTGACGAGGGCCGGCTGCGGGTCCCATCGCCGCGCAAGGCCTTGCGCGGCGTGCGCCGTTTCTTTTCCCCGACGGCGCATTCCTTGGCGATGGCCCGCACACACTGGTTGAACGATGAAAGGACAAGACAGTATGGATCAACCCCTCGCAGGAAAGAGCATTGCCATTCTCGTCGCCAACGGCTTTGAGGAACTGGAGATGACGGAGCCGCAACGGGCTCTCCTCAAGACCGGCGCTACTCTTCGTACGATTTCGCCCGAGCAGGGGCTGGTGAACGGCTGGCACGGCAAGTCCTGGGGCCATTACTTCCCGGTGGACAAGCAGGTCGGTGAGGTTCTGGGGGCCGATTACGACATGCTGCTGCTGCCGGGTGGCGAGCGCAGCGTCGCCAAGCTCCAGCAGAGCGCCCACACCCGCCGCATCGTCGGCCACTTTCTGGACGCCGGCAAGCCGATCGCCGCGATCGACCAGGGCATCCAGCTCCTGGCCATCCCGGGCAAGCTGAAGGGCCGCACGCTCGCTGCCCCCGAGGCCGTCCGCGCCGAGCTGGAAGCCGCCGGCGGAAAGATCAGCGACGAGGCCCTGGTGGTGGACAACGTGACCATCACGGCGCTGGGCCATGACGAGCTGGCCGCCTTCGTCGAGCAGGTCGTCAAGGTCTTCTCCGAGGCTGCCGCCGTCCGCAAGGCCGCTTAAGGCCAAGCCAGCTTAAGGCCAGTCAGCGCGCCTCGACGGGCCACCCGTCTTTCCTGCGGGTTTCGTCTTGTGAGTCCACGGCCGCCGCGCATCCAGCGCGCGCGGCCGTTGCGCATTTCAGGGCACGCGTTTCGGTTTCAGGGCACGCGTTTCGGAGCGTATCGTTTCCAGTCTTCAGGGCCGCTGCATCCTGCCGCCGACCCGGCAGGGCGGGAAGGTCAGGCGCACGGTCGTCCCCACCCCGACCCGGCTGTCGATGTGGAAGCTTCCGCCGTGCAGGGCGATCAGCGCGCGGGTCAGCGGCAGCCCCAGGCCGGAGCCGCGCTCCGCCGCCTGATTGCGGCCATGCACCTGCCCAAAAGCGTCCAGCGCCACCGGGATTTGTTCGGGCCGCATGCCGATGCCGTTGTCGGTGACGGTCAAGGCGATGCCGCCCTCCTCCGTCAACTCCCCGCGCACCAGCACGCGCCCATCCTTGGCGGGGGCGAACTTGATGGCGTTGCCGATCAGGTTGGTCAGCATCTGGCGGATCTGCGAGGCGTCGGCGTGCAGGCTCGGCAGATCGTTGGGAATCTCCATGCACAGCGCGACCGCCGCCTCGCACGCCCGCGGCTGCATCATGCCGAAGGTCAGATCGACCAGCAGGGAAAGATTGCAGGCTTCCTCATGCAGGTCCATCCGCCCCGCCTCGATCCGTGCGAGGTCGAGCAGGTTGTTGATGAGGTCCAGCATGTAGACGCCGGCCGCCGCGATCTGCCCGGCATACTCGCGGTAGCGCGGATTGTTCGGCCCCATCATCTCGTCATGGATGATCTGGGCAAAGCCGAGCACGGCGTTCAACGGCGTGCGCAGCTCGTGGCTCAAATGGTGGACATAGTCGGACTTGCGCTGGTTGGCCCGTTCGGCCTCATCGCGGGTGACGCTCAGCTCCGCTTCGCGAGTCTTCAGGTCGGTGATGTCGGCGCGGATGCCGACGGTCCCGCCCTCGTGGGTCCGCCACTCCTCGATGCGTATCCAGCGCCCGTCGTGAAGCTGCACCTCCATGGGAGCGCCGGCTCTGCGGTGCTGCTCGAGGCGCCGCTCGATCCAGCCGTCCAAGTCACCGTCCGGCACCTGATAGACGCCCCGCTCCACCCCGCCGCGCAGTACCTCCTCGAACCGGGCCCCCGGCGTGATGAGGTCGGTGTTGGCGGAAAACAACTCCCGGTAGCGCCCGTTGCACAGCACCAACCGGTCTTGGGCGTCGTACAGCACGAAGCCTTCGGTGATGCATTCGATGGCGTCGGACAGCAGATGGTGGGCGCGCCGGGCCGCGCTTTCCGCCTCCACCCGCTCCGTGACGTTGCGGATGCTGCACATCACGCGGTCGCTGTCGGGCAACGCGACCAGCCGCGCCTCGAAGAATTTGGTGCCCCCCGCCGATCCGGAAGGCGGCGGCAGGGAGAAGTCCAGACCGATCACCGTCTGGCCCTCGTTCAGCCGGCCGAGCGCCGTGGCCAGCATCCCGGCGGCGGGATCGGGCAGCACCTCCTGCACGCGGTGCGCCAGGAAGCGCTCGGCGGGAACGTTCAGGTCGCCGGGACTGGCGGCGGCGAAGTCGAGGATGGTGCCGTCGCGCAGCAGTTCGAAGCGGATGTCGGGATAGGCGTAGGACAGCGCGATGAGTTGCTCGTTCAGCCGCATCATCTCCTGCCGGGCGCCGCTGTCGGCGGGGGCTTCGGCCAGGATCAGCCCGCTTGGGCCCGGCGCCGGAACCAGCCGGAGATCCACCTCCAGCGGCAGGATCAGGGGGGCGTGGATGGTTGCCCGCGCGTCCACTGTCCGCCCCGCGGCGGCCTGCTCCAACGGGGTGGGGAGCCGGCTGGACAGGCTGACCCGGACGGCGGCGGCGGGCGCGTCGCGCTCCAGGCCGATCAGCGCGCGGGCGGCGCCGTTCAGCCATGCGGTCAACCCATCGGGACGGAGCAGCCACAGCGGCGTGGCGAGCGCGTCCAACCATTGCAATCCCGCGGCTTCTTCCAGGGCCATGTCCAGCTCGTCCTTCTCCAGCCGGGCCCGTCCCAGCCTGGAGGGCGCCGCATCGGTTTGCGGGGCGACGGGCAGGGCGGTGGTCATGGGCGGCAACATGGCAGGTAACGCATAGCGGACATGCTACCAGAGCAAGACAGGGCGTGAACAGGGGCAGGGCAACCGTCCGAACCGTCTATTTCCGGCCAAACCTTGGAAAATGGGACGGAAGGGTAGCGGATCAGCCTTTCGCACCGCAAGAAACCGCGGGATCGGCGCTGACACCGGCCCCCATCCATGCATAAATCCGTACCGCTCACCAGAGACATCGCTGCCGATCCACCCCTTCGGAGGACCGCAATGGCCGACGAGTTTCCTCAAGATGGCCCGCAGGACGTGCCACAGGACGGGCGGATCCGCGACAAGCTGATCGCCACCAAACAGCAATGGGCCCGGGAGGGCCGGGGCCTGACCGGGGAGACCGCCGACCCGGCGCGCGACCGCCTGCCGCCGGGCCAGCGCTTGGTGGAGACTTGGCCGGTGCTCGATCTCGGCATCGTGCCGCGGGTGAGCGAGGCGAACTGGACCCTGGCGGTGGACGGGCTGGTCGACACCCCCGTCACCTGGAGTTGGGCGGACCTGCAGGCCCAGCCGCGGGAGCGCGTCCTCTCCGACATCCACTGCGTCACCACATGGTCGCGCTACGACAACCGGTGGGAGGGCGTGTCGACGCGGCACCTGCTGTCGGTCGTCCGGCCGCGGCCGGAGGCGCGCTTCGTCCTCTGCCACTCCTCGGACGGCTACACCACCAACCTGCCGTTGGACGCCTTCGCGGCGGAGGACGCGCTGCTCGCCACCGGGTGGGAAGGCCAGCCGATCAGCCGCGACCATGGCGGCCCCGTCCGAGTCGTCGTGCCGAAGCTCTATTTCTGGAAAAGCGCCAAGTGGGTGAAGCGAATCGAGGTCCTGGCGGAGGATCGCCGCGGCTATTGGGAGGTCCGCGGTTATCACAATGACGCCGACCCCTGGCGGGAAGAACGCTACAGCGAGTAGCGTGCGACGGCACTTGCCATTCCGGTCCAGAAACAATCCCGGCAACAGTCGGTGCCAAGGGATGGCCGTTTGCCAAACAAGAATTGGTCGGACCATTCCATGACGTGACTTCGCAAAATCGTGACGTCTTTCGTCCGGTTTGCGCCAGATCATTCCCTTGTTCCGCAATGCTGACGTAGCCGTACGGGCGTCGGGCGACTCACATTCGGACGCAAGGGATTAACCAATGACAGTGGACTCGGTCACGATTGCCCTGGTGGGCAGCGGTGGCGCCGGCGCGATGACCGCCGGACAGATGCTGCTGGATGCCGCCGCCAACGTGGGATGGTACGGATTGATGTCGCGGACCACCGGCCCGCAGATCCGTGGCGGTGAAGCCGCCGCCCTCGTTCGCCTGTCGCCGACACCCGTTCACGGTCCTGGAGACCGTTTCGACCTGATCGTCGCCTTCGACTGGCAGAATGTGGAGCGCTTCGCGGCCGAGCTTCCGCTGTCGGACCAGAGCGTCATCATCACCGACCCCAGCCAGGGCGAGGTGCCCGCGGTCCTGGCCGCCAGCGGCGCCAAACAGGTCGAGCTGCCGATCAAGGAGCTGGCCGGGCGCATCCCCGGCGGGCGCGTCAACATGGTCGGCCTCGGCGCCGTCGCGGCGATCGTCGGCCTGCCGCGCGCCGGCATCGACGCGGTGATCCGGAAGGCGCTGGGCAAGAAGGGCGACGCCGCCATCCAGGCGTCCAACGCCGGCATCGACGCCGGCTCCAAGGAGGCCGCCGGCTGGAACCTCGGCCTGGAGCTGGCCGCCCCCAACAAGGAGGGCGCCGTCCGCTGGAACATCTCCGGCAACGAGGCCGCCGGGCTGGGCGCGCTGAAGGGCGGGGTGAAGTTCTGCGCCGCCTACCCGATCACGCCGGCGACCGAAATACTGGAATGGCTGGCCCCCAACCTCGCCAAGACCGGCGGCAAGCTGGTCCAGGCGGAGGATGAGCTGGCCTCCATCGCCATGTGTCTGGGCGCCTCCTTCAGCGGCGTGCCCTCGATCACCGCGACCGCCGGCCCCGGCCTGTCGCTGATGACCGAATGCATCGGCCTGGGCGTGGCCTCCGAAACCCCGGTGGTGATCGTCGACGTGCAGCGCGGCGGTCCGTCCACCGGCATCCCGACCAAGTCCGAACAGTCCGACCTGAACATCGCCGTCTACGGCCTGCACGGCGACGCCCCGCATCTGGTGGTCGGCCCGACCTCCATCGGCGACTGCCTGTTCACCACCCAGTGGGCGGTGCATCTGGCCGAGGCGCTGCAGACCCCGGCCATCGTGCTGTCCGATCAGGCGATGGGCCAGTCCCGCGCCATCGTCGACAAGCCGGCCGACGCCCCCCACAAGGCGAACCGCCTGCTGGCGACCGATCTCGGCGGCGAGGCGAAGTACAAACGCTACGCCGACACCGAATCGGGCGTCTCCCCCGCCGCCATCCCCGGCATGCCGGGCGGCGAGCACACCGCCGACGGGCTGGAGCATGCGGAGAGCGCCCTGCCCTCCTCGCAGGCGTCGGATCACCAGAAGCAGCTCGACAAGCGGCTGCGCAAACTGACGTCCTACGACTACGGCGATGCCTGGGCCGACATCGAGGGCGAGGGCGAGATCGCCGTCGTCACCTGGGGCTCCGCCACCGGCCCGTCGCGCGAGGCGGTTCGCCGGCTGGAGGCCGCCGGCACCAAGGCCCGGCTGGTCGCCATCCGCCTGATCTCCCCGGTCCAGCCGGCCAAGCTGGCCGCGGCGCTGGACGGCGTCTCGAAGGTGCTGGTCGTCGAGCAGACACACGGCGCCCAGTTCCACAAGTTCCTCCGCGGGCATTACGACCTGCCGGGCACGGTGTCGGTGTTCAGCCGCCCCGGCCCGCTGCCGATCCGCGCCCGCGAGGTGCACGAGACGCTTCTTTCCCTGATCTGACCGGCCGGAGCACGAAATCCATGGATACCCATCTGACCGACGATGTCGTGGGCCCGCTGCCCGGCGACTACAAGTCCGACGTGAAGCCCATCTGGTGCCCCGGCTGTGGCGACTATTCCGTGCTGGCCGGCATCACCCGCGCCATGGCGACCATGGGGCTGGAGCGCCACGACACCGTCGTGGTGTCGGGCATCGGCTGCTCGTCGCGCATCCCCGCCTACACCAGCGTCTACGGCTACCACACGGTGCATGGCCGCTCGCTGGCCGTGGCGTCCGGCGTGAAGCTGGCCCGGCCGGAGCTGAACGTGCTGATCTTCGGCGGCGACGGCGACGGCTTCTCGATCGGCGGCAACCACTTCCTGCACGCCTGCCGCCGCAACGTCGACATGACCTACATCGTCATGGACAACCAGGTCTACGGCATGACCAAGGGCCAGGCCTCGCCGACCACCGAGGCCGACTGGTGCGAGTCGAAGCTGACCCCGGAAGGGCCGGGCGTCAACCCGATCCAGCCGGTCGCCCTGGCGCTGGCCTGCGGCGCCAACTTCGTCGCCCGCGGCTTCTCCAACAACCCGAACGAGGTCGCCCGCCTGATCGTGGAAGGCGTGAGGCACCCCGGCTTCTCGGTCATCCACATCCTGTCCCCCTGCGTCACCTTCCGCCCCGAGCAGCGCGGCTGGAAGAGCACGGTCCACCCCTACGGCCGCGAGCCGACGGACGACCCGAACGAGGCGATGCGCGCCGTCCTCGAGGACGACGGGTTCGGCCTCGGCATCTTCCTCGCCGGCAACCGTCGTCCGTTCCAGCCGGGATCGACGGCCACCCACAGCATCGCCCAGATCGAAGAGGGGTTCGCGGTATGAAGACGAAAGTCCTGAACGGGGCCGCCAACGTCGGTCTGTTCCTGGCCCACGCGCTGGCGCTGGAGATCGAGGCGGCGGAGCGCTACACCGAGCTGGCCGACAGCATGGAGGCCCACAACAACCTGGAGGTCGCCAAGCTGTTCCGCGATCTGTCCACCTACTCGGCCAAACACGCCGAGGAGGTGAAGCAGATCGCCCGGGAGTTCGGCGCGCTGCCCAAGGTCGCCCCTTGGGAGTTCCAATGGGACGCCAC
Organism: Azospirillum formosense; assembly: GCF_013340925.1. Lineage (GTDB taxonomy): Bacteria > Pseudomonadota > Alphaproteobacteria > Azospirillales > Azospirillaceae > Azospirillum > Azospirillum formosense. Next base: position 6,618 of record NZ_WHOR01000052.1, on the reverse strand, counting down.
CACCGAGTCCCCGGAGTCGGCGGCCTTCGAGAACGCCCATTACCTGATGAAGCCGCACCACGCGCTGAAGATGGCGCTGCTGAGCGAGCATCAGGGCAACAACTACTACGCCTCGGTCGCCGCCGAGACGAAGGACCCGGAGGTCGCCCGCCTCGCCCGCGAGTTCGCGGAGGAAGAGGCCGGCCACGTCGCCCTGGTCCGCAAGTGGCTGGAGCGTTACCCGGCCCCGAAGGACGACTGGTCGGACGATCCCGACCCGCCCAACATCTCCGACTGAAACGTCTGAGCGTGGGGCGGAACGCCTTGCGGTTCAGGAACGGGGCGGCCCGGTGCCGCCCCGTTTCCTTTTCAGGCGATGACCGCGGTCACCGCGCGGCCCGGCTGCCCGCCAGTTCGACGAGGCGGATGAACTCGGCGCGCGTGCCGTCGGGGTCGGCGCCGCGGGCGCCGCGCGCCAGATCGGCGATCTGCGCGTAGGACATCATCTCGCCGCCCCCCGCGCTGCGCAGCTTTCCGGCGAAGGATGCCACCGCCAGGGCGAAGCGGGCCTCGGCGGGAGCGGCCTCGACGGAGGCCAGGGCCTCGCCTTTTTGGATGGGGCGCTCGATCAGCCGGCTTTTTGACTGGCCGGGCAGCGTGTAGCGCAGGCGCAGGAAACCGAACTCGTTCGCGTTTACCGCATCCCTGGTCGTCTTAACCTTATGGCTGGCTTCGTAGCGCAGCGGATCGACGCCCTTGCCCCTGGCCCCCGGCGGCAGGAACTCATAGAGCGCGGTCACCGCATGGCCGGCGCCGACGTCGCCCGCGTCCACCCGGTCATTGTTGAAATCCTCGCGGCGCAGCGCCCTCGTCTCGTAGCCGATCAGCCGGTACTGCCCGACCAGGGCCGGGTTGAACTCGACCTGGAACTTCACATTGTCGGCGACCGGCACCATGGTGGAGGACAACTCGTCGCGCAGGACCTTCTTGGCCTCCTGCATGCCGTCGATGTAGGCCGCGTTGCCGTTGCCCGCCTGGGCCAGCCGCTGCATCACCACGTCGTTGAGGTTGCCCAGCCCGACGCCGAGGACCGACAGATAGACGCCGGTCTCACGCTTCCCCGCGATCAGCGTCTCCAACTCCTTGGGATCGACGATCCCCACGTTGAAATCGCCATCGGTGCCGATCACCACGCGGTTGACCGCCGCCTTGTCGAAATTCCTCTCCGCCAGCGCATAGGCCGCCTGGATTCCGCCGCCGCCCGCGGTAAGGCCGCCCGCCGTCAACCCCTGGATGGCCGCGCGGATGGTTTCCTTATCCGTTCCGGCGGTGGGCTCCAGCACCACGCCGCTGTTGGCGGCGTAGCTGACGATGGCCACATGGTCGTCCGGCCGCAGATCGTCCACCAGCATCAACAACGCCTGCTTCAGCAGCGGCAGCCGGTCTTGCGGCGCCATGGAGCCCGACACGTCCACCAGGAAGACGAGGTTCAGCGCAGGTCTTTGCCTGCGGGCGACGTCGTAGGCACGGATGCCGATGTGCAGGATGCTCGCGCCCTCCGTCCAGGGGGACGGATAGACCGCCACCGTCGGGCGAAAGGGAGCGGCGGGCGACTCCGGGCGCGGGTAATCGTAGTGGAAGTAGTTGACCATCTCCTCCACCCGCAAGACAGGGAAGGGGATGGGGTGCCCTTCGTTCAGCAGGCGGCGGACCACCGCGTAGGACGCCGTGTCCACGTCGGCGGAAAAGGTGGAGACGGGCGCCTCGGCCACCGGCACGAAACCGTTCGGCGACGCCGTGTTGAACCGCCCCGGCGCTGCGGCGGCAACCTCCGCGTTGAAATACGGCTGTCTTGCGGAGGGCGCGGGGGCGGACGCCGGGTATCCCTGGCCGCCGCCGGGCGGCATCGCCGACATCGGCGCCTGGGGGGGCACCCCGCAAGCCGTCAACACCGTCGCCAGCGCCATCGCGCCGAGCAGACTCCCCACTGACCTTCGCTTCACCGAAATCTCCCTCGTTGGACTCCACGGAACACCGCGGACCACAGTTCTGAATGCCAATTTGGGAGATTTCTTGTCTGAAGAATTCGCCTTTCCGGCATTTTCCTGGCGAATTTATGGCTCATGGGTTGATCGACGGAAATCCACTCTCTCCATCATTGCAGAAAAATAACCGATGGTGTCGGTGGGGCTTGTCAAAAGCGCCGAAATGCCGCAAGAGCGGGCACTTCCGGCCCGGCCGGACGGAGCGGCGCCAGCGCCACGCCGCCGGCCACCGCGCACTGCCCCGCATTCATCTGGATTCCGGAATGTCCCAGCCCACCGAGACCGAGTTCGTCCAGTCACCCTGCGTCAGCGTGTGCAAGCTGACAGCCGACCGCGCCTATTGCATCGGCTGCCTGCGCACTCTGGAGGAGATCCGCGGCTGGAAGCACATGGACGCCGGCCAAAAACGCGCCCTGCTGGCCGATCTTGAGAACCGGCAGTCTGCCGCCGCGGAGTAACGTTCTACCTCTTCGTCAGGAATCCCAGATCAGGCCGCGGCACCGCGCAGCAGGGTCATGCGGTCGCGGTCGGCGCGGATGCGGTCGAGATGCTGGACCGCCACCGCGGTGATCGGCAGGGGCAGCTCCTTGGCCAGGGCCTCCTCGTAGGCACGGACGCATTCGCCCTCGCCGCGCTGCACCTCGGCGAGGATCGCCTCGCGGTCGTGCCCCAGCACGTTGGTCTTGAGTTCCAAAAAGAAGCGGTGCGCGCCGCCCATCACGGTGCCGCCCATGTCCGGCGCCCCGCCCTGTTCGGCGACGAGGCGCTGCACCTCCCGCACGATGGCGCCGCGCTGGGCGGCCAGATCGTTGAACAGGGCCTTCAGATCCTCGTCCTCCAAGGCTTCCGCGGCCTGACGATAGGCTTCGTGGCTGTCCTCGACGATGCGGATCAGATCGTTGAGGGTATCGACGATCTGGTCTTTTCCCATCACGGCCGGTTCATTTGCCGACATGGCCGGTTCCTCCCCTGGCAGGCTGCCCAACCACTTGAAAACCTGCCGCCCCGGTGAAGGTTCCTTGATGCATCCGAAGGGTGCTCCGGTCGGTCGGGCCGCATCGTCCGATGGTGACGAACCGCTGCTCCGCCTGTTGTCGCTCAATCCCCAATGGACTGTCCGATAACGCAACGAGGGAGAGGACCTGTGGCCAACACCACCAAGGAAACCCTGATCGACTGGCTCCGCGACGCCCACGCCATGGAAAGCCAGGCCGTCGAGATGCTGGAGCGGCAGGCGGAGCGCATCAAGAACTACCCGGACGTCCTCGCCAAGGTGCAGGAGCACATCGAGGTGTCGAACCGGCAGGCCGACCGGCTGAAACAGTGCCTGCAGCGCCTGGGCACCGACACCTCGGCCATCAAGACCGGTGTCGCCATGCTGATCGGCAACGCCCAGTCGCTGTCCGGTGTGGTGGCGTCCGACGAGATCGTGAAGGCGTCGATCTTCGACTATTCCTTCGAGCATTTCGAGATCGCCAACTACCGCGCCCTGATTTCCGCCGCGGAACAGGCCGGGGAGCCGGAGATCGCCCGCATGCTCCAGCCGAGCCTGGACGAGGAGCTGGAAATGGCCGCGTGGCTGGAACAGCGCCTGCCGCAGCTCACCAAGACCTATCTGGAGCGTCGGGAAACCGCCGGCACCGCCGAAGCGAAGCGCTGATACCAACATTTCGCTTGCGAGACCGCTCCGGGGCACCGTCCCCGGCGCGGTTTCCGTTCGTCAATGCACCGCCAGCGCCGATTGCCGGCGAACCGCCGGACGGGCGCGCCACAGGCTGAGCAGATGGCCGGACAGGGTCATCGCGTCCGACGCCAGCCCGAAGGCCGAGCCGGCCAAAGCGTTGTGACCGGCCCCGACCACCGTCGAGGACAGGAAGAACATCCGCATCCGCCCGACCGTGCTCTGCCAGCGCCCGATGGTCCCCAGGATGAAGCCCGCCGCCGACAGGGCGGACATCGGCCCCTGCCACGTCGCCGCCGCGACCGCCAGCGCCGCCGGGACCGTCAGGACGAACAGCCCGCGCAACCAGCGCGGACGCCGTTCCGGATAGGCGGCGGCCATCTGCACGAGGCCGAGCGCGCACATCAGCATGCCCGTATGGGCACCCAGGGCGAAGAAGTGGACGACGAACAGCGCGCCGGCACCAGCCTGCGCGGTGAGGATCGCCCGCCGGTCCTGCAGCAGCGTGGACAGGACGCCCAACGCCAGACCGGCAAGCCCGCTCACCGCGACCAGCGACAGGGACGGCAGGTAGTGCAACAGGAAAACCATGGATAACGCCTTCACCCTTCGAAAAATGCTGCGCCGCAGCAAAAGGCCGCGGCGAAGGGGGCGGACGCTAGGCGCGGATGGTTAACCGGCTGTGAATCGGGGTGTGATCAAGAGTGGGCGCCACGTCCCGCGGCAGCGATTCGCGATAAGGGCAAAAAGCGTTTAATGCCAACGATCTCGCGACCTATGGCCTGACCATGGGCATACCCCTGTGGTCGGGGGCACCCCATGGGCATTTCACCTTTGCGACGTTTCCCCGGGACGGCCGGGCGGTCATTCTTCGCACCGCAAGATGACACGCCCGACAAACACACGCTTCTCGACGCCGTACCTTCCCGAAACGCCGTGCCTGAGACGCCTCTGGAATAAGACGCTCTGGATGAGATGCCCTATGACCCAGCTGACGAAACGGGACGCCGCACGTCTTCCCGCTCCACCCACCTGTTGCCATTGCGGGAAACCTTTGCGGGCCGGGGAACCGCATTGGGCCGGCGATAGCGAGAACCGCCCTTGGCATTATGGCTGCGCCGAGCGGGTCGGCCTGACCATGTCCTGGACGCGGGTCCGCCATCGCCGCACGATCGTCGCGGGAGCTTGACCGCTCCGTGCTGTTGACCCCTCGCCGAGATCCATCGGCAGGGCTTTTTAAAAGGGGGAAGCATGAAGGGGACACCACAAAGCCTCTGGCTGTCCATGGCCAACCGGTCGGCCAGCCAGGCCATCGGTTTCTGGAGCGGCGTGTTCAACGCCGCAGCCCGGCGCAACCAGACCGCCCTGTTCAACGCCATGACCAAACCGCCCAAGGCGAAGCGCACGACACGGAAAAAGAAAAGCCGCTGAGGTGGATGCCCGTGTGGCAAGCACCAGAACGCAGAAAAGCCGCCCAAGGGCGGCTTTCTTGTGCAGACCGGAAGGAATGGCGCGCCCGAAGAGATTCGAACTCCTGACCCCCAGATTCGTAGTCTGGTGCTCTATCCAGCTGAGCTACGGGCGCATTCCTGTTTGTCTTCCCGGCGGCGGCGGTAACCGTCCGTCGTCGAGGCGCGCAACTTACTCAAAAGGATTCCGGGCTGCAAGACCTTTTTTCGCCTTTTCACGCGGTCGATTGCCCGGCGGTGGGGCTTGCGGTATAAGCGGCGCACGTTTCTTTCGGAGTCCATAGCCGTGCCAGAAGCCGTTCCGTTCAACAAGCACTTCCCGGTGTCGTGGGAGGAGCTTCACCGCAACGCCAAGGCGTTGGCCTGGCGCCTGATCGACAAGGGCCCCTGGAAGGGCATCATCGCCATCACCCGTGGCGGCCTCGTCCCGGCGGCGATCATCGCGCGCGAGTTGGAGCTGCGCATGATCGACACCGTCTGCGTCTCCAGCTACGACCACCAGAACCAGCGCGAGGCGATGGTGCTGAAGGGCGTGGAAGGCGCCAACGCCGGAGACGGCGAAGGCTGGCTGATCATCGACGATCTGGTCGACACCGGGAAGACCGCGGTGGTCGTGCGCAAGATGCTGCCCAAGGCGCATTTCGCCACCGTCTACGCCAAGCCGCTGGGGCGTCCGCTGGTCGACACCTTCATCACCGAGGTGAGCCAGGACACCTGGATCCACTTCCCCTGGGACATCGAGCTGCAATTCTCCCAGCCGATCGCCAAGCAGCACCGCGGCGCCTGACCTGCCTCATTCAACCCTCTCCCCCCTGGGGAGAGGGGACAACTCCCACCCGCTTGACACTTGACACAAGCCCAACCATCTTGTGTCAACTCTACAGCAGCCCCGCCGAGCGGTGGCGCGGGTCGAACGCGTCGCGCAGACCGTCGCCCAGCAGGTTCAGCCCCAGCACCGTCACCGCGATGGCCGCCCCCGGAAAGATCGCCTGAAGGGGGGAGGTAAACAGAAAGGTCTGCGCGTCGCCCAGCATCTTGCCCCAGGACGGTGAGGGCGGCTGGATGCCCAGCCCCAGATAGCTCAGCGCCGCCTCGTTCAGCACCGCCACCGCGAACAGCACCGTCCCCTGGACGATCACCACCCCGGCGATGTTGGGCAGCACATGCACCAGCGTCACCGACAGCGGCCCGCGCCCCAACGCCAGCGCCGCCCGCACGAAGTCCCGCCGCCAGACGGCCAGCGCCGCCCCGCGCGCCACCCGCGCGAAGACCGCGGCGTTGAACAGGCCGAGCGCCAGCACGACGTTCACCGCCCCCGCCCCCAGCGCCGCCGTCAGCAGGATCGCCGTCAGCACCGCGGGAAAGGCGAACAGCAGGTCGCCGAGCCGCGCCACCGCCTCGTCCCCCCAGCGCCCCCAGGCCGAGGCGGTGGCGCGGCTCGGCG
>NZ_WHOR01000529.1:0-885 GCF_013340925.1 Azospirillum formosense | reverse complement strand
CGTGTCGCCCTGCTCCACGCGCTGGCCCACATCGAGCTGAACGCCATCGACCTCGCCTGGGACATCGTGTGCCGCTTCGTCGGCGAGGGGATGCCCAAGGGCTTCACCGACGACTGGGTGCAGGTCGCCGACGACGAGGCCCGGCATTTCCAGATGCTGGAGGAGCGGCTGAACCAGCTCGGTTCCGGCTATGGCGAGCTGCCGGCCCATGACGGGCTGTGGCAGGCCGCGACCACCACCGCCCACGACCTCGCCGCCCGGCTGGCCGTGGTGCCGATGGTGCTGGAGGCGCGCGGGCTCGACGTGACCCCGGAGACCGTCCGCCGCCTACGGGAGTTCGGCGACGCGGAGAGCGCCGCCCTGCTCCAGATCATCCACGACGAGGAGATCACCCACGTCGCCGCCGGACGCCGCTGGTTCGGCCATCTCTGCGCCAAGCGCGGCGTCGACCCGGTGGAGACGTGGCAGGATCTGGTGAAGCGGTACTTCCGCGGCGGCCTGAAGAAGCCCTTCAACGTGACCAGCCGGCAGGCCGCCGACTTCGGCCCGGAATTCTACGAGCCGATCGCCGAGTGACACCCATATCGTTCGTTCCCCTCTCCCGTCCCGGGAGAGGGAGGGGCCCACGCGTGAGCGTGGGAGGGTGAGGGTACCGCCAAGGATCGGCGCCTTGATCCTCGCTCGACCCTCACCCCCCCCCCTCGCGGGCACCCCCTCCCCGGGCGGGGGGGGGGAAAAACTTTTTCCCCCCCAACAGCCTTGGGGTGGCGATGCCCCGCCGGGCCCGGCGGCTCCCCCCCCGCCACCCCATCCGCGCGTCCCCGCCGGCGGGGGCGAAGTCGCCCGCGGGGCTCTCCCTGCCCAGCCGGGGCTGAAGGGCCTCCA
>NZ_WHOR01000528.1:0-887 GCF_013340925.1 Azospirillum formosense | reverse complement strand
GCAACACGCTGACCAGGGGGGACGGTGTCTGGACCGATCCGGACGGCGACCCGCTGAGCTACACGTACCAATGGTACCGGGCCGACGATCCCAACGGCACCAACGCCGCCTCGATTGCCGGAGCGACCAGCTCCAGCTACACGCTGACCAGCTCGGACGCGCACAAGTACCTGCGCGTGGTGGTGACGGCCAGCGATAGCAAGGGCGGCACGCAGACGGCGAACTCGGGCTACACCACCGTCCTCAACAGCGCGCCGGTGAACAGCGCGGTGCCGAGCGTGACGGGCACGGCGACGGTGGGCAACACGCTGACCACGACGGACGGCACCTGGAGCGATGCCGACGGTGACAACCGGACCTTCACCTACCAGTGGTACCGGGCCGACGACAACAGCGGCACCAACCTCGCCTCGATCAGTGGGGCGACCAGTTCCAGCTACACGCTGGCGGCGGGCGATCTGAACAAGTACCTGCGTGTCGTGGTGACGGCCAACGACGGCAATGGCGGCACGCAGACGGCGACATCGGCTTATTCGTCACAGGTGGCGGGGGTGGGCAATGGAGCGCCGGTGAACACGACGTCGCCGAGCGTGACGGGCACGGCGACGGTGGGCAACACGCTGACCAGGGGGGACGGTGTCTGGACCGATCCGGACGGCGACCCGCTGAGCTACACGTACCAGTGGTACCGGGCCGATGACGTCAACGGCACCAACGCCGCCTCAATCAGCGGGGCGACCAACTCCAGCTACACGCTGACCACGTCGGACGCGCACAAGTACCTGCGCGTGGCGGTGATCGCCAACGACGGCAACTCCAACACCACGACCGCCTATTCCGCCTACACCGCCGTCCTCAACAGCGCGCCGGTGAACAGCGCGGTGCCG
>NZ_WHOR01000527.1:0-894 GCF_013340925.1 Azospirillum formosense | reverse complement strand
TGACGCGGCGGATGGCCCGCATGTGGATGAAGAAGCGGTCGGTCAGGTCGGCGATGAGCGTGCAGCCCGAGGCCTGGATGATCGACTGGTGGAAGGCGACGTTGGCGTCGGAATACTCCAGCACGTGGTCGGCCAGCTCGCCTTCGGCGAAGCGGTCGAAGGTCTCGTGCAGGTCGGCCATGCCGCGCTCGTCGGCGCGCTCGACGAAGAGGCGGGCGGCCATGCCCTCCAGAGCCGCGCAGACGGTGATCATCTCGATGATCTCCGCCTTGGTCTTGCGCACGACGAAGATGCCGCGCCGGGGCATGGAGCGGATGAAGCCCTCCTGCTCCAGCAGCGCCATGGCCTCGCGCACCGGGGTGCGGCTGACGCCCAGCGCCTCGCAAAGCTGGCGCTCGTCGAGGCGGATCTCGCTCGGCCCGCCGTAGATGTCCATCTGGGTGATGGCCTGGCGCAGCGACTGGTAGGCCTTGGCCTTGAAGCTCATCCCCTGGTCCAGCGGGGCGACCGAGAAACTCATCGTCTGCATGGCTGTTCCCGTCCCTGACTCTTCTTTCCCCTCGCGTTGGAGGGCCCCGGCTGAAGGGGTTTGGGCCGCGGTTTCGTTGCCCCGGAGAAGGGAAGCGGCTTGGATTGGTGATACGGTATACCAGATACCACTAGCCCGCAAGCGATTATGTTCGCTCAGCGAACTGTTTCACGAGCGGACTTGGACTTGAGGGGAATGTCGCGCCGGGGTTGCGGGGGAGAGTGAGTGATTGTGGAGAAGCGGCGGTAGTCCCCTCCCCTGCGTAGCTCTCGCGCAAACCGAAGGTTTGCGCTGACGCCGCAAGCGGGCCGTAGGCCCGCCGGGGGCCGGGGAGGGGTAGGGCTGTCTCTTATACACCTCCTCGC
>NZ_WHOR01000526.1:0-910 GCF_013340925.1 Azospirillum formosense | reverse complement strand
TTTTGTCTTGACTCCGCGGCGCACCGATCTGCACAGCTGGTGGGCGGTGCCCGTCGTCGGGTCGGCATAAGCGGACGCCGATAAGCGGCAGGACGGGGTGGGTGGGGCGGCGCCGGGCGGCGGGGGCGTCGGCGAGCAGCAGCGCCGGCTGCGCCGCCATGGCCAGCGCCAGCGCGGCCCGCCAGCGCATCGCCTCGCCCAGCTCTTGCGGGTGGAGCGCCAGCCGGCGCGCGGCGGCGGGCACCTGGAAGCGCTCCAGCGCCTCGGCGGCGCGGCGCAGGGCGGTGCGCTCGTCCAGCCCCGACTGATGGGCCAGCAGGTCGGTGAACTGGGCGCCGAGCGTGCGAAGCGGGTCCAGGGCGCCGTCCTGGGTGACCAGGATGCGCCGTCCTTGGATGCGGATGTCGCCCAGCACCGTGACGCCCTTCGGGGCGAGGCCGGCCAGCGCGCGCAGCAACAGCGTCTGGCCCGCCCCGGCGCCGCCCGACAGGGACAGCACCTCGCCGGCCGCGACGGCGAAGCTCAGCCGGTCGAGCAGGATGTCGCGGCTGGTCAGCAGGGACAGACCCTCCACCCGCAGCGGCGCGCCGCCCTCCGCTCTGTTCACCGCCGTCCTCCCGAGACCGTGGAGAAGGCCAGCCGCATCCCGTCGCCCACCCCGTGCAGCGCCCACAGGGTCAGCGCCAGCAGAAGCGCCGGCCCGGCCAGCGCCGCGACGTCGCCAGCCCGCGCCGCCGCGCCGACGGCGGTTCCCCAGCCGGTCACCCCCTCCGGCAGGCCGAGGCCGAGCAGGCTGGCGAGGCTTTCCGCCATCAAGGCGCGGGGAAAGGCGGTCCAGGCCGCCGCGGCGAGCGGCAGGGCGGCGTTGGGCAGGATGTGGCGGCGCAACCGGCGTCCGCCGGGGAGCCCG
>NZ_WHOR01000525.1:0-912 GCF_013340925.1 Azospirillum formosense | reverse complement strand
CCGCCGGGGTGGTGGTGGACGGCGCCGCGGTGCCGCCGCGGTACGTGGTCGGCTCCGCCGCCGACCGCGCGCTGCCGATCATCGGCAAGATCGCGCTGGGCTCGCTGAAGAACAAGCTGATTTTCCTGCTGCCCCTGGCGCTGGCGCTCAGCCTCGTGGCGCCGTGGGCGATCACGCCGCTGCTGATGCTGGGCGGCGGCTTCCTCTGCTACGAGGGGGCCGAGAAGGTCTGGGAGGCGCTGCGCCCCCACGCGGCGCACCACGACGCCGAAGGAGCGGGCGCCGCGGGGCAGGACGCCGCGCAGTTCGAGCGGGAAAAGGTCAACAGCGCCATCAAGACCGACCTGATCCTGTCGGCGGAGATCATGGCCATCGTGCTGTCCACGGTCGCCGCCGAAACCTCCTCCTTCTGGATGCAGGCCGCCGTCCTGGCGGTCGTCGGGGCGGGCATCACCGGCCTGGTCTACGGCGCGGTGGCGCTGATCGTGAAGGCGGACGACGTGGGCCTGTCGCTGGCCCAGAACGGGCGCCCGGCGGCCAGCCTCCTGGGGCTGCGCACCCCCTCCCCCGGTGCGCCGGGCGGCGCCGACCGGGCGCTCGCCCCGGTGACGCAGGCGGTCGGGCGCGGGCTGGTCAAGGGGATGCCGGTCTTCCTGAAGCTGCTCGCCCTGGTCGGCACCGCCGCCATGCTGTGGGTCGGCGGCGGCATCGTCGTCCATGGGCTGGAAGGCTTCGGCCTGAGCGCGATCGGACACGCGATCCACGGCGCCGCCGTGGCGGCGGGCGAGGCCGTGCCGGCGGCGAAGGCCGCGGTGGAATGGCTGGTCGGAGCGGCGGGGGCCGGGGTGTTCGGGCTGCTGCTGGGCGCCCTGCTGGTCCCCCTGGTGCATCGGGTGATCGAGCCGCTCTGGG
>NZ_WHOR01000524.1:0-918 GCF_013340925.1 Azospirillum formosense | reverse complement strand
AGCGTGGACTTGCCCGCCCCGTTGGCGCCCAGCAGGGCCACCGCCTCCCCCGCCGCCACGGACAGCGACAGGTGGTCCACGGCGACCGCCCCGCCATAGCCGGCGGTCAGCCCCTCGACCTGCAACAGGGGGTCGCTTATCATGCCCCCTCCCCCAAATAGGCGGCGACCACCGCGGGGTCGTTGCGCACCCCATCCGGTGGGCCTTCGTAGAGCGGGCGCCCCTGGTCCAGGCACAGCACATGGCCGGCGAGCGGCAGCAGGAAGCCCATGTCGTGCTCCACCACCAGCAGCGCGGTGCCCGTGGCGGCGATGGCGCGCAGATGACCGGCCAGTTCCGCCTTCTCCCCGTCGGTCAGCCCCGCGGCCGGCTCGTCGAGCAGCAGCACGGCGGGCTGGCGGGCCAGCGCGCGGGCCAGTTCCACCCGGCGGCGCAGGGCCGCGGGCAGACCGGCGCAGGGCCTAGCGGCGAGGTCCGCCGCACCCAGCCGCTCCAGCGCCCACAGGGCGTGCGCCTCGGCCTGGGCGATCGAGCCGTCGCGCTCCAGCCGCGCCGCGGCCACGGCGGCCAGGACGCTGGCGCCCTCCGGCAGGCTGACCGCTTGGAAGGTCCGGGCAATCCCGGCGCGGGCGATGCGGTCGGGCCGCTTTCCCGCCAAATCCACATTGCCCATCAGCACCCGCCCGCCATCCGGAGTCTCAAGGCCGGAGATCAGGTTGACCAGCGTCGTCTTGCCGGAGCCGTTGGGGCCGATCAGCCCGGTGATGGTCCCGGCCCCCAGAGTCAGCGACACACCATCCACCGCCCGCACCCCGCCGAAGCCCTTGGTCAGCCCCTCCACCCGCAGCAGGGGACCCGTCGGGATGGCCGTTTCCGGCGGAGCTTTGGGCTTCGGCGGGGTGCGGGCGGTGGATGGTG
>NZ_WHOR01000523.1:0-924 GCF_013340925.1 Azospirillum formosense | reverse complement strand
GGCGGGACCCGGCTGGACCCAGGCATTGGGCGCCGTGCTGGCCGCCCTGCCGGCGACGCTGGCGCTGGTCCTGCCGGCGCTGGCGCTGGGGACCGGGCTCGGCGCCCTGCTTGGCGTCCTGGGCGGGGCGGGCGCCGTCCTTGGCGGGATGGGTCCGGCCATGCCGGGCTTCCTGCTGGCCGCGGTCTTCGCCGCCACGCTGGCGAAGGCGCCCGTCCTGCTGGGCCTCGCCGCCCTCGCCCTGCCCGCCGCCGCCCAGGCCGCGACGCTCGCCGGCCGGGCGCGGGCCGGGGCGGAGGACACCGTTCTGCTGGCGGCGCGCGGACGCGGGATGGACGGCTCCGCCCTGCTGTGGCGGCTCACCCTGCCGCTGGGGCTGTCGGCGGCGATGGGCGGCCTGCGCAGCGCCGTGGCCGGAACGGTGGCCGCGGCCGTGGCGGTGGAAAGCCTGTTCGGGACCGGCTTTTCCGGCGCCGGGCGGCTGTTCGTCGAGGCGGCGCGCGCCGGAGACACCGGCATGGCCGTCGCCGCGCTCGCCGGGCTGTGCGGCCTCGCCGTGCTGCTGGGCGCCCTGGGCGGCGCGCTGCACGGCCGGATCGACCCGCGGGCCCGGATGGCCTGATGCACGGACCCGCCGGCACCGAGTCCCGCGCCGATCCACACTGGCGCGACGGCCCCTGGCAGAAGGCCGGGCAGCGGCTGACCGCGCACCGGCCCGCCGCCGCGGGGCTGGCCGTTCTCGCGGCGGTGATGCTGGCGGTCGCGGCGGGCCTCGTCGCCGGGGGCGGCCCGGTGGGGGCGGCGCTGGCCGCCGGACACCAGAGCCTGACCTTCGCGCTGCTCGCCGGGCTGGGCGGGGCCGCGCTCGGCCTGTTCTGGGGGGCCGCCGCGGTGGCCTTGGCGAGCGGGCGGAGCGGGCGGTGA
>NZ_WHOR01000522.1:0-925 GCF_013340925.1 Azospirillum formosense | reverse complement strand
ACCCTAACCCTCCCCCGTTGCGCAGGGGAGGGGACAAGCGGGCGAGGAAGAACAGGAAATTGCTATGCTGACCAAGGATGGCGTACCGGATTGCGAAAGCTGCGGAGCCTGTTGCGCCTACTCCTGGGAGTGGCCCACCTTCATCGGCGATTGGGACGGTGACGGGATCATGGAGCACTTGAAGGAAGACGGGCGTATGCGATGCAACGGCAACCGCTGTGTCGCACTGATGGGAACCCTCGGCGAATCCGTTTTTTGCAGCGTCTATGAGCACCGTCCCCTGGTGTGCCGTGAATTCACGGCTGGAAGCGATGCCTGTCACAGCGTCAGGGCCCAGTTGGGGTTGCGAGATTGAACCAGGCGCCGACCCGATGACGCAGGCTGCGCCTGCGGTCCTCCTCAGGAGCCGGAGCGATGTCCCAGTCCCAGGTCTGGTCGGGGTGAGGGAGGTCGAGCCCCCAGAGCGAGTTCTCGCGCTCCTGAAGCGCGCCGTCCTCCAACCAGACACTTTCCATATCGGTGAAGAGCGTGGCCTGTTCGGCGACGCGGGCAAGCCAGGAACGATGGCTGTGCGCAAGGGCTCGGGCGAAGTGTTCCCGCTCGGCCTCCGGCGTGTTCGGTGCCTTGCGGTCGATGGCGTCCAGGGGCAGAAGAGGGAGCTGCGATAGGAGATTGCAGGACAGGGCGAGAGCAAACCGCTCCCCCGGCAGGTCCGGCGGTGACGGTGATGGAAGCGGTGAACCATCGGAGAGGGCGGCGTCCAGCGGCGCCAACGCTCCGGTGACGTCTAGGGTAAGCAGGCGGACGTTGGAATAGCGTCGCGCCTGCAGACGAGCGCCGCGGGTGTGAACCATGTCGGCCAGAACCACCTCGCCGAATCGCTCAGCCAGCAGCGGCAGCGGAACCTCGATCAGCAAGCCTGATC
>NZ_WHOR01000521.1:0-938 GCF_013340925.1 Azospirillum formosense | reverse complement strand
GGGGCAAGCGCTGCCGGAGCTTTAGTTCTTCTTCGGCTCTTCGGCCTTCGGGGCGTCCGTGGCCGGGGCCGCCTCTTCCTTCGGCATCGGCGAGCCGTCGAGCTGGAAGGTCTCGACCTTGGCGACCTTGCGCAGATCCTCGACGACGTTGGTCACGATGTCCTTGCTGAGCTGCTGCTCGAGCTGCGGCTTCACCTCGTCCAGGGTCGGCTGCGGCTGGGTGCGCTTGTCCTCGACCTTGATGATGTGCCAGCCGAACTGCGTCTTCACCGGCTCCTTGCTCACCTCGCCCTTCTTCATGGCGAAGGCGGCGTCGGCGAAGGGCTCGACCATCGTGTCCTTGGTGAAGTAGCCGAGATCGCCGCCCTGCTCGGCGGCCACCGGGTCCTTCGACTTCTCCTTGGCGAGCTTGGCGAAGTCGCCGCCCTTCTTGAGCTGGGCGATGATCGCCTTGGCCTCATCCTCCTTCTCGACGAGGATGTGGGCGGCCTTGACCTCTTCCTGGGCCGGGTTCTGCTTCAGGAAGGCCTGATAGGCCTCGTCCAGCTTGGCCGGGGTGATGCGCGACTGCACTTCCTTCTGGATGTAGGCGCGCTGCACCGCGCGCTCCTCGGCGCGCTTGATCTCGTCCTTGACCTCCGGCGAGCCGGCGAGGTTGGCCTTGTAGCCGGCCTCGGCCACCAGCTTGGAGTTCACGAGCTGCTCGATCACCGCCGGGTAGATCATCTCCAGCGGCATCTGCTGCACCTGCGGCGGAAGCTGGGCGACCATGCGCTGGACGTCGGAGCGGTGGACCGCCTCGCCGTTGACGCGCGCCACCACCGGATCGGCGTCCGCCGGGGCGGGGGCGGGCCCGGCTCCTATACACATCCCCGAGGCCACGGGACTAAGGCGAAACCCGGTTGGCGGCCTTTGCTTGGAAAAAAAAAACCAAAGAT
>NZ_WHOR01000520.1:0-968 GCF_013340925.1 Azospirillum formosense | reverse complement strand
TACCCGAAGGTGGTGCGCTAACCGGCAACGGAGGCAGCCAACCACGGTCAGGTCAGCGACTGGGGTGAAGTCGTAACAAGGTAGCCGTAGGGGAACCTGCGGCTGGATCACCTCCTTTCTAAGGAAAAGCCGGCCCGTCCAATCGGGCCGCGAGCCGACCAAGAAGCCGCCGCCGGCGCATCCCTTCTCACGGATCTCATCATGGCCCTCTTTGAATGGGGGTGGCCATGAGGGGCTAGTAGCTCAGTTGGTTAGAGCGCGCGCTTGATAAGCGTGAGGTCGGAGGTTCAAATCCTCCCTGGCCCACCACCCATCAGGCGACACCGCGTTACACCGACATGGGGGCATAGCTCAGTTGGGAGAGCGCCTGCTTTGCAAGCAGGAGGTCGTCGGTTCGATCCCGTCTGCCTCCACCAGTCTTCTGGTGTCGAGGCGATGGTGGTCTTCCAGGGAGATCCGTCAGAAGGAAACGCAACACGGAAACGTGAGCTTCGGGCTCCCCATCGCGGAGGGGACTGGAGCGGGATCATGGACAGTGTGAAGACGATTGTTAAGTGACCGAGGACGGACCTCGGGCCGGCTCCGCGAAGGGTTGGTTCGATGGTCAATGCATCTTGCGGCGTTGTGCGTGCGTCTGGGCTTGCCCCTGCGCGTGGCGCAACCGCTGAGTTTAGGATCAAGCGTCTAAAGGGCATCTGGTGGATGCCTTGGCACTGAGAGGCGATGAAGGACGCAGCACGTTGCGATAAGCCATGGGGAGCCGCGAGCAGGCTTTGATCCGTGGATTTCCGAATGGGGCAACCCACCGCGCAAGCGGTATCCCGCACTGAATCCATAGGTGCGGGAGGCGAACCCGGCGAACTGAAACATCTAAGTAGCCGGAGGAAAGGACATCAACCGAGACTCCGCTAGTAGTGGCGAGCGAACGCGGACCAGGCCAGTGGTTGGACCGACATAACCGGAAGCGT
>NZ_WHOR01000051.1:0-26908 GCF_013340925.1 Azospirillum formosense | reverse complement strand
GCTCTGGGAACGGCTGTGGCCGGCGCTCTGGGCGCCCATCACCATCGCCGGGGCCTTCCTCGCCCTGGCCTTGCTGAACGTCTTTCTGCTTCTGCCGGGCTGGCTGCACGCCCTGGTCCTGCTGCTGTTCGTCGCCGCCATCGGCTGGACGGGATGGCGCGGGCTGCGCGCCTTCCGCCTGCCGGACGAGGACGCCGCCCGCCGCCGGCTGGAGCGCGACAGCGGTCTAGCCCACCGCCCCCTCCACGCGCTGCGCGACACGCCGGCCGGCAACGACCCCGTCGCCGCGGAGTTGTGGCGCCTGCACCAGGAGCGGGTCCGCGCCGCCATGCGGCGGCTGCGCGTCGCCATGCCGCTGTCGGACGGCCTCGCCGCCCGGGACCGCTACGCCCTGCGCGCTCTGGTGGCGCTCGTGCTGATCGCCGCCGGCGGCGCGACCTGGGGCGACTGGAGGCCGCGTCTTGTCGCCGCCATCACCCCGCATTTCGGCGGACCGGCGACGGCGACGGTCGCGACGCTCGACCTCTGGGTGACGCCGCCGGAATACACCGGCCTGCCGCCGGTCTTCCTGAAATCGGCCAACCCCGCCCACACGCCGAGCCTCGCCAATCCCGTGCCGGTCCCCAAGGGCAGCCTCGTGCTGGCCCGCGTCACCGGCGGCGGCGGCACGCCGTCACTGGAGGCCGGCAGCAAGTCCGCGGCCTTCGAGGCGGTGGACTCGTCCACTTTCCAGATCCAGCAGCCCATCGAGGACGGCACCCGCATCGCCGTGACCCAGGGGTCCAACCTGCTGGGCGGTTGGAACGTGCGGATCATCCCGGACAACCCGCCGACCATCGCCTACGCCAGCCCCCCGGCCAAGGGGGAGCGCGGCGCGCTGCGGCTGGACTACACCGCGCAGGACGATTACGGGCTGGCCGAGGCCAAGGCCGTCGTCCGGCTGGCGCTGCCGGAGGGCGAGGCCCCGGCGCTCGACCGCAGCCCGCTGGAGTTGCCGCTGGCCCTGCCCGGCGTCCGCCCGCGCGAGGCGCGCAACGCCGCCTTCCATGATCTGACCGCCCATCCGTGGGCCGGGCTGAACGTCACCATCCGCCTGACCGCCCTCGACGGCGCCGGCCAGACCGGCAGCACGGAGGACGTGGCGATGGTCCTGCCGGAGCGCGTCTTCAACCACCCGGTCGCCCGCGCCATCGTGGAGGAGCGCAAGAAGCTGACCCTGCGGCCGCAGCAGCTCCGCATCGAGGTGGCCCGCGCTCTGGCCGAAATCTCGTCCAGGCCCAGCCAGTTCGGCGGCGATCTGGTCGCCTTCCTGGCCATGCGCACCGCGGTGAACCGCCTGCTGCTCGACGAGGAGGCGGCCTCCGTCCCCGCCGTCCAGCAACTGCTGTGGGAAACCGCGCTGCGCATCGAGGACGGCGGCCTGTCGCTGGCCGAGCGTGACCTGCGCGACGCCGAGAGCCGTCTCGCCGAGGCGCTGGAGCGTGGCGCCGACGACCAGGAGCTGAAGAAGCTGATGGACGAGCTTCAGGCGGCGCTCGACAAGTTCCTCGACGCCATGGAGCAGCAGATGCGCGAGGCGCTGGAGCGCGGCGAGCAAATCCCCATGGTGCCGCCGGAGATGGCCGACCAGATGATGGACCGCCAGGACCTCCAGCGCATGATGGAGCAGATGCGGCAGATGGCCGAGACCGGCGCCCGCGACGCGGCACGGCAAATGCTCTCCCAGCTCCAGCAGATGATGGAGAACATGCGCAACGGCGCCATGGCCCAGATGCAGCAGCAGGGCCAGAACGAGGCGGCGCAGATGATGCGCGAGCTTCAGGAGCTGACGCAGCGGCAGCAGCAGCTGCTCGACCAGACCTTCCGCCAGTCGCAGGAGCAGATGGGCCGACAGGATGGGCAGCAGGGCCAGCAGCAGGGACCGCGCAACCGCCAGGGCCGCCCGCAGCAGGGGCAGCAAGGCCAGCAGGGGCCGTCGGGCAGCCCGCTGATGCAGCAGCAGGCCGAACAGCAGGAGGCGCTGCGCCGCCAGCTCGGCGAGCTGATGCGCCGCATGGGCGAGCAGCAGGGCGGCGAGATCCCCCGCCCGCTGGGCCGCGCCGAACGGGCCATGCGCGACGCCGGCCAGGCGCTCCAGCAGGGGCAGCCCGGCTCCGCCGTTCCGCCGCAGACCCAGGCCATGGACGAGCTTCAGCAGGGCATGCAGGCCATGGCCGAGCAGATGATGCAGCAGATGATGGGCCAGCAGGGTCCGGCGATGACCGGGCAGCAGCCCGGACAGGCGCAGCAGCGCCAGGGCCAGGGCCGCAACCGCGACCCGCTGGGCCGCCGCCCCTCCGGCTTCGGCAACTACAACAACGAGGACGTGAAGATCCCCGAGGAGGCCGAACTCCAGCGCGCCCGCGAGATCCTCGACGAGTTGCGCCGCCGCTCCGGCCAGTATGGCCGCCCGCAGATGGAGCGCGAGTACATCGACCGCCTGCTGAAGCAGTTCTAGGGCAGCGGAGCCTTCAGGGATTAAGCGAAGAGGTAATTCAGAAGATACGTGGACCACGAAAGACTGGGATCAAGGACATCACAAATAAGCACCGCCCGATGCTGAACGTTCTCAAACGAAAATCTCAATTCAGGATAGTTCATGACCGCGCTCCAGGTCATTTGCATTAGAGAAATGTGAAGCAAGACAGGAGCGTCGGAACTGGGCAATCTCTCCGGTGCCTGCAGAGGGCACATTGAAAATGGAGAGCATCATGCCGTCAGTGAAAGCTCAGCCAAAAGGCCAGTCCTTGGCTCAGGTGACAAAGGACTGGTGGCGCTGGTCTGTCGACCTTGACCGCAACGGTGGAGCAAATCCGTTTGAGGACACAACGGGAGCCTATGCTTCCGCTGGGCATATGCCCGACAGCCATATGTTCTATCTGGCTGGGATCGCCGGAAATACCGGCACAGCCATTGACGGGGTCACGACGCAAAGCAGAGCGTTCGAAGTCCCTGCCAACGACGCGATCCTGGTTCCGGTTATCAATACCGCAGAAACCGTCCCCGACTACGAGGCGTATCTCGGGAAAAGCAAAGTTCCCACGATCGATAAAGTCGAACAATACATTTACGACTGGAAGAATAGCTACGTACAAGACAAGTTTCTTCTCGTCGACGGCAAGCCGGTCCCGTTGGACAACAGCTATGTGGAGTCCGGGCCTTTCTCTCTGGGCAGTGTGGAGCCGGGCGACGTCGGGTACGACCTTTTTGGATTGCGGCCCGCCGGGACGGAGCAACAACCCGCTTTCGCCGGTGGATATTGGGGCGTCATCAAAGGCCTCGGTGTCGGCACCCACTCCATCGAATTTGGCGGCAGCATCGACTACAGCCTCACGGATGCGGGTTTCGGCCCGCCAGACGGCACTGTCGACTTCAGCTACAAAGTCGTCGACACCGTCACTGTGGTCCCCCCGAGCCATTACCATCCGGGCCATCACCATCCGAACGTGACGCCATGTGGCACGGGCCTCTTCGATCGCTGATCAAGAAAGCCTCGGAACGGTCCCGCTCGGGCCGCATGATCCCCGTGCCTTTTGCGGGGCGGAGGACCGGGTGGCTTTACCGGAGGGCGGCGCTGGTGCAGTATCCGCCGCGCAAGGCGCCGCCGCTTGCCCTTCCGGCACGGACGCCCCCGGACACAACGAACGTTTCCTCATGGTCGCGGTCCTTTCGAACCACGGGTCGGGCGGGCTGGCCCCGCAGCGCCCGGAACTGACGCTCGGCAGCAAGTTCCGCATGATCAACTGGGGGCTGGTGCTCCTGGTCTGCATCATCACGTCGGTCGGGGTGGCCCTGCTCTACTCGGCCGCGGGCGGCAACTGGAAGCCCTGGGCGCAGCCGCAGCTCGTGCGCGCCGTCCCCGGCCTGCTCCTGATGCTGATGATCGCGCTGGTCGATGTGCGGCATCTGATGAAATCGGCCTACGCCATCTTCGTGATCGTGCTCTGCCTGCTGGTGGCGGTGGAGTTGATGGGCCGCATCGGCATGGGCGCGCAGCGCTGGATCGACCTGGGATTCTTCCAGCTCCAGCCGTCCGAACTGATGAAGCCGGCGCTGACCCTGGCGCTGGCCCGCTACTTCCACGGCGTCTCGCTGGACCAGATCGGCCGCCCGCTGCTGCTGATTCCGCCCCTGCTGCTGGTCTTCATCCCGGTGGCGCTGGTGCTGATGCAGCCGAACCTGGGCACCTCGCTCTTGCTGATCATGGGCAGCGGGGCCGTCTTCTTCGCCGCGGGCGTGAGGATCTGGAAGTTCCTGGTGGTCATCGGCGGCGGACTGGCGGCCATCCCCGTCGCCTGGGAATTCCTGCACGATTACCAGAAGCAGCGCGTCTACACCTTCCTCGACCCGGAAACCGACCCGCTCGGCGCCGGCTACAACATTCTCCAGTCGAAGATCGCCCTGGGTTCGGGTGGCCTGTTCGGCAAGGGCTTCATGTCCGGGTCGCAGAGCCAGCTGATGTTCCTGCCGGAGAAGCACACCGATTTCATCTTCGTGGTGCTGGCGGAGGAGTTCGGGATGGTCGGCGCGCTGATCCTGCTGGCGCTGTACCTGATGCTGTTCATCTACGGCGTGGTCATCGCGCTGAGCTGCCGCAGCCAGTTCGCCCGGCTGGTCGCGGTCGGCATGACCGCGCAGTTCTTCCTCTACGTGATGGTCAACGTGTCGATGGTCACCGGCCTGATCCCGGTGGTGGGCATCCCGCTGCCGCTGGTGTCCTACGGCGGGTCGGCGATGATGACGCTGATGATCGGCGTGGGGCTGCTGCTCAGCATGTCGGTCCACCGCGAGGTCCGCATCCCGAAGAGCGGCGTCACCGAACTGTGACGCCGCCATGAGCCGTCCGCGCTTCGGCCGCCTGCTGGCGGCCGTCCTGCTCTACCTCGTGTTCAAGGTGATCCTGTACCGGGCCGCCGGGCTGTTCGAGGTGGCGCCCAACGCAAGCGCCTGGTACCCGCCCATCGGGCTGATGCTGGCTTTCGTGCTGTACGGCGGCCCGGCCGCCCTTCCCTTTCTCCTCGTCCCGTCCGACCTGCTTGCCTATGGGACGGTGAACGGTTTCAGCCTGCTGATCATCCCGCAGGCGCTCGTGGTGGGCGCCACCGGGCTTGCCCTGCGGCGGGGGCTGGGAGGAGACGTCTTCGGAAGCGCGAAGGGCATCGGTGTTTTCATGGTCGCGGCGCTGGCCGCCGTCTCCCTCCTGCTCGTTCTGTCCACCGCGGCGGTGCAGGCCATCACGGCGCAGCGCATCGCCATCGCGGGCAACGTAAACTTCGCCTACTGGCTGGGCGACCTGTCGGGGCTTCTGCTCTGCACGCCCGTGTTCCTGGCCATCTTCCGCCTGATCCAGCCGCCGCCCGGCGAGGTGGACCGTTGGCTGTCGCCGGACATGGGTACGGTCCTGCGGGCAGCCGCGCTCAGCGCCGCCGGCCTTCTGGCCTGGTCATTGACGCACGACCGGATGGCCACGCCGGCCAGCGCGGTCTTCCTGCTCATCCTGCCCATCGCGACGGCGGGATTCCTGTGGGGGTTCGCCGCCTCCACGCTGACCGCCTTCCTGACCAACGGCGGACTCGTGCTGACCATGCATGGGACGCTGGCCCCGTCTGAGGCCGTTGATCTCCAGGTCTTCATGCTGGCCGCCGGAGCCACGGGGCTGCTTCTGGGGGCCCTGGGCAGCACGCGCATGGAACTGCTCGGGCGCAACGCGCAACTGGTGCGCGCCATCGAGGAGGCACCGCTGGGCATCGCCCTGCTGGAGCGGCGACGGGAAGCCGGGGTGAGGGTCGCCTTCGCCAACCGCACCTTCCGGCGCTTCGATCCCGACATCGCCCCCGTCGCCCGCCGCCTGACGCACGGTCAGGGATTGGAGGTGGATGTCGAGCGGGCCGGGCGGACGCTGGCCTGGATGGTCAAGCCGGCCTCCGCCTCGCCATCGGGCGAGACGATGATCGCCATCGTTCAGGACGTGACGGAGCAGCGCCGGAAGGAGCAGGCGGACCAGCACCAGCGCCGCATGGTGGCCATCGGAGAGATCGCTGGCGGCATGGCCCATGAACTGAACAACCTGCTTCATCCGGTCCTCAATCTCAGCCAGCAGGCGCGGTCGGACGCGGCGACGCGCCCGGAGCGCCTGGGCCGCGCGCTGGCCATCATCGAGGACAGCGCCCGCAGCGCCGCCAAGCTGGTGCGTCAGGTCCTGTCCTTCGCCCGCGGCAGCGACCGCGACGAGGAGGGAGCGGAACTGGTGTCCGCGGTGCGCGACGTGACCGCCCTTCTGGACGCCACCCTGCCGCCCACCTTCACCACCACCCTGACCAGCGAGGTCTCCGAGGTTCCGGTCCGCCTGACCCGGACGGAAATCGGGCAGATCGTCACCAACCTCGCCGTCAATGCGCTGGACGCCACCGGCCAGAAAGGCCATTTGCGCATCCGCGTCGGGCGGCCCGCCGGCGGGTTCGTGACCATGACGGTCGAGGATGACGGTCCGGGCATCCCCGCCCCCGATGCGGAGCGCGTCATGGAGCCCTTCTTCACCACCAAGCCCCATGGGCAGGGAACGGGGCTCGGTCTGGCGGTGGTGCAGGACCTGCTGCTGCGGCGCGGCAGCGGCATCCGCCTCGTGACGCAGGCTCCCCAAGGGGCACGCTTCGTGCTAACCCTTGCAGAGCACTGCTGAGCGGGAAGGCTATGAAGATATTGATCGTCGACGACGCCGAGAACGTCCGCTACTCGCTCCGCACCAGCCTGGAGGACGCCGGATACGATGTTGACGAAGCGCCCGATGGCGAAGTCGCTCTTGCCAAATTGCAATCTGAGGTTTTCGATTTTATCGTTGCGGATGTGTGGATGCCGCATTTGAACGGCATCGATCTGCTACAGAGGATGCGCGATACCACCCCCCAGACCCCCGTCTTTATCATTACGGGTGGAGCCGCCCGCATTCCCATCGAAAGCACGGCGGCGATGGCCCGCACCTGGGGGGCCGACCAAGTGTTCTACAAACCGTTCGAAAACGCCGACCTGATCGCCGCGATCCGGCAGCGCGACGCCGTTCGATAGAATCACACAATCAAGCGCAAAGCCTCAGACGGCGGACGCGGCCGTCCGGCCGCTTGCCTTCGCAGGCATGAGCCTGAGGGGCCGCCCGTCGCGGCCCTTACCGTCGCGCGCAAGTCAGGACTTACGCGCGACGGTATCACACGTCGGTCTTCCCCTGCCGCAACTCCAGGAGACGTTGCAGGAGTCGCGTCGCCACACGGGCGTAGACTTCCGCATCGTCTTTCGGCATCTCCGCAAGCGCGCGCTCCAGCACGTAGCGCGGGTCACGCCTCAGCAGATCGCGGCCCTTGTCCGTCAATTCCAACAGATCCGCCCGCGCGTCGCGCGGGTTGGCAAGCTTGTTCAGCAAGCCCTTGTCGACCAGCGTGACGACGGTGCGCGCCACGCTGGCGATCGCCAGATCCTGATAGCGCGCCAGCGCCGATGCGGTGCGGTGCGTCTCCGGCGCCTCGGCGAAATAGCGCAGGGCCACCCATTGGGCCGGATACAGCCCTTCCGCATGTCCCGAAGCGTGCAGCAGGCGCGACGTGTTCTCCACGACCGTCGCCAACCCCGTCATGGATAGTTTCTGGACCATTGCGTCTGTCTGAATCCGTTCCGTACCGCCGGCGGTGACAATAGCCACGTTCCGCCACAGGCGCCACCGCCGCCCCTTTAACGACCCATTAACGCATCACTGCATAGCATAATTCACTAAGCACTGCTTCATATATGGCTGGCAGCCGGATGGCGCGGGACGTCCGTCCGGCCGCTTCCACCGTGCCGGGCGTCCCGCGCTCGTCCCGACAACACGCAACGATTCGATCAGGTGAGATCCGCGACCATGGCAGCAAAAGAGAACTCTTGGACCGCGACGCGGATCTTGGGCGCGATAGCCCTCGGCTCGGCGATAATGCTGTGCACGGCGGGCAATGTTTCGGCGAGGAACTACGCAAGCGTCGGCGAGATGATCATGCTGTGCGAAAGCCACGGCGGCTCGGACTTTGTCAGCTTCGCACAATGCTACACCGCCAATCTCCGTGAGTTCATGCCGGGACATGCGAATCCCACGTTGCAGTCGATCCAGGACGAAATGGTGGCATTCACCGATGCGCTCGCCGCGGCGGTCAGCCAGCGCAGGATATCGTCCAGGACCGCGAAGATAATTTTCCAGAACGCACGCGCCAAATTCAATGACATCGACAAGAAATCACGAAGCAATCCGGCGCAGTACAATGCCAATGATCTGAGGCAGACGATATACGGCGAGTTCAACGGGGTGCTGAAAACCTACGATGAAGCCAAGCGGCTGTTTGCGGCGACAAGCGCCGAGGAGCGGCGGTGCGTCGGCGACCTTGACGCCTATGTGCAGCAGGACAAGGTGGCGGCGTTGGAAGGCAATGTGAAGGAGTGCAAGCGTCAGATCGCCGACCGGAACGCCGCGCTCGCTCGGCAAGAGGAGGCCCGCCTCGCCGCCGAGCGTGAAAAGGCCCGGCAAGCCGAAGAGGAGGCCCGCCGGAAGATGGCGCAGCAGGAGCAGCTTCGCCAGGAGGAGATCGCTCGCCAGAAGCGCGCGAAGGAAGCCTATGAACGGTGCATGGCCGACACCGAATGCCGCACTCAAAAGGAAAGAGCCCAGGCCGAGTGGCGTTCGATGGTGGCCCTCGGGCTTTATCCGAAGAAGACCTACATCCGGATCCACGGCGTCCGGCAGCAATGCGAATCCAGCGGCAATTTCATATGCATGCAGATCTGCAATCAGATGGCGGACATCGTCGACCGGCAGGTCCGGGCGATGACCGGGACGGGGATTCTTGCCTCCACCAATCTGGAATTCAAACTTCCCGGGATGGAGGAGGTTTTTGCCGGCGCGCTGAAGCAGTGCATCGATGTGAGCCGGCAATGACGCCGGCCAAGCCGGTCATTCCACAAGCACTGCACGGCCTTGGAGACGATTTTGAAGAGAGTGTTGTTGGCGTCCTTGCTGCTTCTGGCGGCATTCAGCACCCCTTCGATGGCCCAGGACGCAGCCAGCCCGTTCACCCAGGCCGAGATCACCGAGTTGACGGGGAACCTGGCCGATTGCTGGAGTGCAGGTGAACTCGCCAGGCTCAACGGCCGGGCGATCCCGGCCCGCCTGTTCTTCGATGAGGAGGGAAAATACTCCGGCATCTCGCTCACCGACCGCAGCGCGATGGCCGATCCGGTTTACCGGAGCGTTGCCCAATCCCTCATCCAGACCTTCAGGACCTGCAAGCGGCTGAGAGCGCCCGAGCGTCTGAAAGGACGCCACGTCGAAGTGCTCGTGAACGTGCGTCCGCAGGATTTCCGGGATTCCGCCTCCAACGCCCGGACCATCGTCAACACGACGCCCCCAGCGGGGGAGAAAGGCTCCCTCCCGATCAAGGCCATCGAGGGCGGCTGGAGCAGAAGCAGCGCGGACTGCGGACGGACGATCTACACAATCCACCGTCCGGGTGAGTTCCTGCAGATAATCAGCGACGGCATGAGCGATGCGCGGCAGACGCCCCGCGAAGGCTATCTGATGGGTGGTTACCTGGGAAAGTACGTCGACGAGGGGGACGGAAACGTCGTGTTCATCGTCGAGAAGTTTCCGAAGATTAAATTCCGCATGAAATACAACCGGCTCGACGCGACGTTGGCTCAGCACCTCGAATATGACGGCCGGCCGGCACAGCCCGCCCACAAGTTGGTGAAATGCCTGTCGGCGGAAAATGCCAAGACGGTGGAGATCATGGATTATGACGATCCCAGCAAGTGGCTTTCGGAGAAGGACAAGGCATTTCATCTCGTCCTGGTCACGGCAGCCATCAGCGGACACGCGGCCGCGGCGACGGCCGCGATGAGGGATGGCGCGGATCCCTTGAAAGCCGGCTTCAACGAAGGTCTGGGAATTCTCGACCTCGTCCACCAGAACAGCCAACTGTCATGCGAACAGAAGCTGGCGATGCGAAACCTCCTGAAGGCGCAGTCTCCGGCGCTGAGGGAGCTTCTGCCACCCGCGCTGCGAACCAGCTATGTGGGCAACTGCGCCTTCTACGCGACTCTGAGGTGACGACGCCGTTCGCAGGACGGAGGCGGCACCGGGCCGGCGGCCCGTAACGGGCGTCGCGGGCCGGCAGGGTTCAAGGGGCCGAAGCGGCTGGGCGCCGCCTCTCCCTCGCCGCCTGACTTTCCCTGCAAACATTCTGCGTTCCTGTCGGGCCATGCGCGCCGGTCATGGCCTTCCAGCTCGTAGCGACGCGCGCGGCGGGTTACGCACCCGCGCCCGTCTCGGCCTCGTCCTGATGCTGGATCAGCACCTTGTCGATGCGCCGGCCGTCCATGTCGACGACCTCGAATCGCAGGTCGTTCCAGCGGAAATGCTCCGCTGCGGTGGGGACATGGCCCAGCCGGTCGAGCATGAAGCCGGCGATGGTGTGATAATCGCCCTCGCCCTTCAGCCCCTTCACGCCAACCAGCGACTCCACCTCTTCCACCGGGGTCATGCCGTCGACCAGCCAGGAGCCGTCCTCGCGCTGGACCGCGAAGCCGTCGCCTTCCTGCCCCTGTTCGGGCATTTCGCCGGCGATGGCTTCCATGATGTCGGTGACGGTGGCGATGCCCTCGACGCTGCCATACTCGTCCACCACCACAGCCATATGGATGCTGGCCTGCTTGAACAGTTCCAGGAGCCGCAGGACGGGGGTGCCGTCATGGACGATCAGCGGCTCCACCATGGCCTCGCGCAGGTCGAAGCGGCGCCCCTGGAGCGCCTGATTGAGCAGCGCCTTGCTGGACACGATGCCCTGCACTTCGTCCACATCGCCGCGGCAGACCAGGAAGCGGGAATAGCCGCTGGCCTGGATCTCCTTGGCGATGGCGTCGGGCGGGTCGTCGAGATCGATCCACACGAGGTCCGGGCGCGGCGTCATGATCGACCGCGCGGTGCGGTCGGACAGGCGGAACACGCCCTCGATCATCTGCCGCTCGGCGGGTTCGAAGACGCCGGTCTGCGTGCCCTCCTTGATGAGGCTTTTGACCTCCTCCTCGGTGACGGTCTGCTCACGCGCGGTGGGCAGGCGCAGCAGCTTCATCAACCCCTCGGTCGAGACGCCGAGCAGCCAGACCAGCGGCATGGCGATGCGCGACAGGACGCTCATCGGACCGGCGACGCCGGCGGCGATGCGCTCCGCGTTCACCAGCGCCATGCGCTTGGGCACCAGTTCGCCGACGATCAGCGACAGGTAGGTGATCGCGGCGACGACCAGCGCGAATCCGACCTGCTGCCCATAGGGGGCGATCCAGGAAACGTTGGCGTCCAGAACCGTGCCCAGCCGGTCGGCCAGGGTCGCGCCGCCGTAGGCGCCGGCGATGATGCCGATCAGCGTGATGCCGACCTGCACGGTGGAGAGGAAGTTGCCGGGGTCCTCCGACAGCTTCAGCGCGGCGCGGGCGCCCTTGCTGCGCGTTTCCTCGGCCATCTGCTGAAGCCGCGCGCGTCGCGACGACACCAGCGCCATTTCCGACATCGCGAAAAAGGCGTTCAGCAGGATCAGCAAAATGATGACCAGTACTTCCCAAATCATGGCGTCGAGCCCGCGGGCGCTCCCTTTTATGAAGACAGTTTGTCGAAGATCAACATGCCAGCCTGCCCGAAACCGAACAGGACGGCGGCAATGATGACGATGGCGATCAGCCCGGCAATCAGGCCGGCGACGACGAAGGCCCCATCCTTTTCGATCAGACCCAGCGCGATCAGCGCGATGGCCAGTGCCGGGGGCTGGTTGCCGAAGACGATGGGAAGGGCCAGGATTCCGGCCAGGATCATCACAGCCACGCCGAGCAGCCGTTCCGCCGTGGGAGCGGTCATCGCCGCAAGGCGCGGGCGCAGATGCCGCTCCAGCCGGTCGACCTGCGGCTTCGCCTTCGCGATCACCCGCAGGAAGGCGTCCCGGTCGAGCGTGAGGGCGGCCAGCCGGCGCGGCAGCCAGGGGCGGTCGCGCCCGGCGGCGATCTGGGCGCCGATCAGCAGCATCGGCAGCCCCGTCGCCGTGGACAGGCCCGGGACCGGCAGGATGTTCGGAATGGACAGGATCAGAAGCAGGGCGCCGAACGCGCGGTCGCCCAGAATGTCCACGAGGTCGCCCAGCGCGATCCGCGCGCCGTGATCGTGGTTCAGGAAATCGTCCAGCACCGCCGAAGCGGGGTTCACCGGCGGGAAGCCGGTGGGCGCGGCATCGCCGCGGTCGACGCCCTCCGGCGCCTGAGGGTCCGGGGGCGTGTCGGGAGGTCGGCCGTCGTTCACGGCGCTCCCCACGGAGGCCGCCCGAAACGGCGGAAGGGTAAACCCATGGACCTTTCGCGTCGCAACATCGTAGGTGTCTCTTTTACAGCATCACCGGTCGGCGCGCCAGCCCGTCTGTGGAATGCCCCGCTTCTCATGGGGATGAGGCCACCAAAGGCAGCTCAACGGTGAAGGTCGAGCCGCGTCCCGGCGCCGAATCGGCGGTGATGCGCCCACCATGCCCCTCCACGATGGAGCGGCAGATGTAGAGGCCGAGGCCGACCGTCCCCTCCCCCTCGGTGCCCAGCCGGCCGGTGCGGGCGAAGGGTTGGAAGAGCTGCGCCAACTCGGCTGGAGGAATGCCCCGCCCGTCGTCGGACACGCTCAGGCGCGCCCGGCCACCGTCTTTGCCCAGGGCCTCGCCCGCGACCTCGCTGAGGGCGACGCGGACCCGACCGCCCCGGTCGGAATATTTGATGGCGTTCGACAGGAGGTTGTTGAGCAGCTGATCCAGTTTGGCCGGATCGATGTCGGCCATGGGCAAGGGGCGTTCGGGCACGGACAGCTCGATGGTGATGGTCTTGCCTTCGGCCAACACGCTGTTCATCGAGACGTTCCGACGCACCAGCGCCGCCAGATCGGACGGACGCCGCGCCAGCCGCAGCCGCCCTGCCTGGAGCGCCGCCAGGGACAGCGCGTCCTCCACCATGTGGCGCATGGACAGGCTGGATTCC
Organism: Azospirillum formosense; assembly: GCF_013340925.1. GTDB lineage: Bacteria > Pseudomonadota > Alphaproteobacteria > Azospirillales > Azospirillaceae > Azospirillum > Azospirillum formosense. The sequence goes on along the minus strand of NZ_WHOR01000051.1, from coordinate 13,807 downwards.
CGGATACGCTCCAGGCAGGCGCGCTCCGTCGCCTCCAGCCGTCCGTCCAGCCGCTGTTCCAGCAACTCCGCGAAGCCGGCGACGACCTGGAGCGGCGTGCGCAGGTCGTGGGCCAGCATGCCCATCAGCCGGTTCTTCTGTTCGTTGCTGGCGGCCAGTTCGGCGTTGGCCTTGGCGAGCGCCCGCTGGGCGTTGGCGAGCTCGTTGTTGAGAAGGGTCATCTCGTCGAACAGCGCATCCACGGCGGGAATGCCCGCAACCGGGACCACCGTCCTGAGGGGAGCGAGCCGCCGGGCCAGCCGCGGGTTCCGCGTCTCCAGCGCCTCCATCGCGGCGGGCAGTTCGCCGGGTGTGCGCGCCACGACCAGCACCAGCCCCTCGGCGTCGCCAAGTCCGCTGACGTACAGCATCCCCGTTGGGTCGAGGCGGCTGGGCACGGGATGGTCGAGCGCCCGGCCGGACCGCCGCAGGCCGGTGAACAGGTCCAGCGCGCCCGCCACCGCGTCCGGGCCGAACAGGGCCGGAAAAGGGGTGCCGGGCTTTCCCGTCAATCCCGACAGTCCGGCGCCCAACCCGTGCAAGGCGCGCAGCCGCCCATCGTGGTCGCAGGTCAGGACCAGCCCGTCCATGTTCCCTCTTTCAAGCCTCACGCATCCGCGCAGACATTACGCCACACCCATCATGCCACGCCGGCGGCGCGGTCCGGAACCGCCGGACCGGTCAGCCGCTCCGCGATGACGACGGCCTCCTCCGCGCTGGGCGCGAAGGCGTCGGCGCCGACGGTTCTCCACAAATCCGGGACGAGGTTGAAGGGATAGCCACCGACCAGCACATGCGGCGGCTCCCCAGGTTCGGCGCGCACCGCGGCGATGAGCGCGGCAACCCGCCCGACATGGGCGGTGATGGTGGCCGACACCGCCAGGACATGGGCGCCCCGCTCCCGCACCAAGCGAGCGACGCTGTCCGCGGGCGTGTTGGCACCGAGATAATGGCTGTCCCAACCGGCCATCTCGAAGAAATCGGCGACCATGCGGATGCCGATCTCATGCTGCTCCCCGCTGACGCAGGTGGCGACCATGGTCAGGCCGCGCCGCTCGGCGGCGAAGATCGCCGGGTAAAGCTGGCCCATGATCGCCTGGGTGGCGGCGGTGGCGAAATGCTCGTGCGCCACGGTGATCACCCGGGTCTGCCACAGCCGCCCGATCTCGCGCAGAGCCGGCTGGAACACATGCAGGTAAAGATCGGGCACCCTCGCCCCGGCGGCGGCGGCCTCCATCACCAGCACCGCCGCCCGGCGCCGGTCGCCGGCCAGCAGCGCGTCCAGGTACGAGCGCGCGAGCGCGCCGAGCGGTGCGTCCGACCGGACGAAGGGCGGCACCTCCCGCGGCAGGCCGGGCAATGCGGTCAGTCCCTCGCCAACGCACGCGCGCACGCGCGCCGCCGTGATGTGTTCGACCCGCCCCGCCACCACGTCGCGGAGGATTTCCAGGCTTTCGCCCAGTTCCTCATCCGGAATGCCGATTCCGGCGAAGAGGATCTTGACCCAGGCGACATACTCGCGGAACAGAGCCGGACTGTCGCTCGCCACCGCCTCCGCCAGATACAGGAGATGGAAGCCGACATCCTCGACGCAGCGCTCCCGTCCGCCTTCGCCATAGCGGGCGTAGAGCGCCGGCCAGCGCTCGAACTGGATGGCGACGATGGCGCGCGCCAACTCCTCGCGGCGGTCCACGATGGGGTTCGAGGCGATCCGCAGCGGCGTTGGGACGGGCCGGACGGTCCCCGGCATGGCACGGCGTCTCCGGTCAGAGGGGCGTTGGGAAGGAAGGTGCCCCCTCACCTCCCCTCCTGCAACGCCTGACTGCGCCAGATGGCTCAGTTTCCGACCGCCCACCCGTTATGATTGGGGAAAGCTCCCTCAGCGGCCCTTCTGAAGGACGAAGGTCAGCCTCTTGATGAGATCAGCCTTCGACACCGGCTTCACCAGATAACCGGAGATGCCGTAGGCGATGGCCCGCTTGACGGTATCCGCCTCTCGGTGGGAGGTCAGTACGATCACCGGAAGGTCGGACAGCGGGTTGCCGGTGGCCGTCCGCAGGGCGTGCAGCAGGTCCAACCCGCTCATCCGCGGCATTTCCAGGTCGCAGATGGCCAGGTCGACCTTTTCCGGATGGTCGCGCAGGATGGCCAGCGCCGACATGCCGTCCGATGCCTCCCACACATGGCGGACCTTCAAATCCTGCAGCAGGCGGCTCATCAGCCGGCGGGTGAAGTCGTCGTCTTCGATCAGCAGGACGCGCAGATCATTGATGTTGCGGTTCAGCACCCCGTCCTTCGCAGGTTCGTTCAGCATCGGCGCGGCCATCCTTATCCGTGTCGTTGCACTGGACATAACGCAGGCATACGTTACATCGCCGACAGCGACCGGAAAAGTCCGTAAATGATGCAATATTTGTAATTTTCGCAACTTTGAAGGCGGGTGCGGGACGGACGGTTGCGGTCGATGGCGGCCCTGCGCCGGGGTGCGTTGTCCGCGCCGTCCCCAATCTGTTAAACCCGTTCCGGCCCATGATCAGGCCAACGAGTGGAGCCGGCCGCTGGGGCAAGCCCTTGGAAACGGCCCCGCACCCGGCCCGCGGCTTTGGAACAGTCATCGAACCATGCAACTCGATCTTCTCAAGAGACCGGACGGACGCACCGCCATCCTGATGCCGTCCGGCTTCGTCCTCGACCTGCTGACGCCGGACGCCACCGGCATGCCGATCGAGGATATCGCCCAGTGCCTGTCGTCCCAGCCGCGCTGGGGCGGCGCTGCCCGGCCCTGGTATTCGGTCGCCGAGCATTCGGTGATGGTCTCGCGTCTGGTGCCCCCACCCCTGGCCTATTCGGCCCTGATGCACGATTGTGAGGAGTTCCTCGGCGATTGGCCGTCGCCGGTCAAGGTGATGCTGGACCGCGACTACGTCAAACAACGGCTTCATCCGGTCAAGGACGCGCTCCGCCGCTGGTTCGGCTTCGACGACGAGGCGCCGGCCATCAAGCAGGCCGACCTCGTCTGCATGGCGACGGAACTGCGCGACCTCCTGCCGCCCGCCTGGCTGGACTGGGGGCATCTGCCGGCTCCCCACCCGGACAAGATCGTCCCGGTCGGCCCTGATCGGGCCTACGCGCTCTTTCTGAACCGCTACGAGGAATTGAAGCACCTCGCTCAGCCCCATAAGGCCAATTCCCAAAAGGCCAAGCCCGCCAAAGCCGCGCGGAGCAAGCGTAGGACGTCACAGCCTTAACGTTCATCCCAAGGCTTGAGCGTTCATACCAAGGTTTACGACGGAGGATTTGTGAACGTACGCGCCCCGTACGCTCACAAATCCTCCGGCCGGCGGTACGGAGCGTACGGGTACGGCCGTACCGCCAAACCGCGCCACGCTCCGGAAAGTATCATACAGTAACCTACCTGCCTTGCGTCCCCGGACGCTCCAAACTGGAGCGGGACGCAATTTCAGGGATGAGCGCATGACGGCGATTCACAAGACGGCGATCCACGATGGGCGGGGGGAGGCATAGCCATGGCCGTTCCCGCGATCCAGGCGGCGCTGGTCGGCGCCTACGTGCTGCGCCAGCGTCTCAGCGGCAACCGGCGCTTCCCGCTGGTGCTGATGATGGAGCCGCTGTTCCGCTGCAACCTCGCCTGTGCCGGTTGCGGCAAGATCGACTATCCCGACCCGATCCTGCGCCGCCGTCTGTCTGTGGAGGAGGCCCTGGGCGCGGTGGACGAATGCGGTGCCCCGGTGGTTTCCATCGCCGGCGGCGAGCCGTTGCTGCACCCCGAAATCCACACCATCGCCGCCGGCATCGTGGCGCGCCGCAAGTTCGTCTATCTCTGCACCAACGCCCTGCTGATGGAAAAGCGGCTCGACCGTTTCACCCCCAGCCCCTTCTTCACCTGGTCGGTCCATCTGGACGGCGGGCGGGAGGAGCATGACAAGGCGGTCTGCCAGCCGGGCGTCTACGACCGCGCCGTCGCGGCGATCCGCACCGCCAAGGCGCGCGGTTTCCGCGTCAACATCAATTGCACCCTGTTCGACGGGGCGGAGCCGGAGAAGGTCGCCGCCTTCTTCGACGAGGCCATGGAGGCCGGCATCGACGCGGTCACCGTGTCGCCCGGCTACGCCTACGAGCGCGCGCCGGACCAGGAGCATTTCCTGAACCGCCGCAAGACCAAGGAGCTGTTCCGCGACATCTTTGCGCGCGGACGGGGCCGGAAATGGCGCTTCTCGCAATCGTCCCTGTTCCTGGATTTCCTGGCCGGCAACCGCAGCTACCGTTGCGCGCCCTGGGGCAACCCGACCCGCAATGTCTTCGGCTGGCAGCGCCCCTGCTACCTGCTGGGCGAGGGCTATGCCCCGACCTTCAAGGCGCTGATGGAGGAGACGGACTGGGACGCCTACGGCACCGGCAATTACGAGAAATGCGCCGACTGCATGGTCCACAGCGGCTATGAGCCGACCGCGGTGGAGGACACGCTGCGCAATCCCCTGGCGGCTCTGGCGGTCAGCCTGCGCGGGCCGCGCACGGAGGGGCCGATGGCGCCGGAGATCCCGCTGGACCGCCAACGGCCGGCGGAGGAGGTCTTCTCACGCCACGTCGCGGACACGCTGCGCCGGATCGAGGCCGAGCGGACCGCCGCCGAGTAGATCGGCCGGAATGGCGCCGGCTGCCTTGCGGAGCGCCGCCAGGGCGCGACCGAGGTCCCAGGCCAGCCGGCCCAACGCGACGAGCTGGCGGGGGTCGGCGGCGATCCGCGCCAACACGGCGCCGGGGGCCATGCGCCCCTCCCCGTCCAACCCGGCCAGCGCCGCCGTGGGCAGAGCCCGCCACGCCGGGTCGGCGACGGCGCGCAGCACGGCGAAGGGCCGCCCCCAGGCTTGACAGGCCCGCGCGACGGCGAGGCTCTCCAGATCGACCGCCGCGGCGCCGGTCAACGCCCTCAGCCGCGCCTTGTCGCCGAGCGTCGCCGCGGGCATGCGGGCACCGGCCACCAACGCGGCGTGCGCCTGCGGCAAGGCGTCGTGGAGGCGATCCCGCCAGGGCCGGCAAGCTTCGAAGGCAGCGCCATCCTCATCGACAACAGCCGTCGCCAGAACCAGTGAACCGGGCCTGAGGTCGGGCGCCAATCCGCCCGCGATGCCGAAGCTGATGATTCCGCAGGCTCCGTCGTCCAACAGCCGATGCGCCGCCGCCGCCGCGGCGTCCCCCGTGGCGCAGGCGACGGGCATTCCGCTGCGGCGCGCCAGACGGGCCTCCAACGCCATGCCGGTGAGGATCGCGGCCATCACGCCTCCCTATGGCGAAATCCAGTAACGGAGCGTCAACGCCGTCTCCACGCCATCCTCCCCCACCGTCACGGCGGCGTCGCGGAAGCTCGGCGGGACCAAGAGCACCGGGGCGTCGTTGCCGAAGCCGAAACCCTCCCGCGGCACGCCGAGAAGGTTGCGGTCCATCTGCCCGTTGCCGTTCTCGTCGTGGTAGACGCGCAACGCGTAGGTCCCCGGCGGCACGTCGGGCACGGCGACGCGCACCGAGCCCTCCGCCGCCGGGGCGGTGACCCGGAAGGCGCAACGCCCCGCCGGGTAGGCCGCCTCCTCGCAGATGGCGAGGACGATCTGCCCGTCGCCGTTGCGCACGCCTTGGACCGTTACAGTCAACGCCGCGGCCAAGACCGCCGCCGCTCCTCTCACGCCCGCCCCATCATGCCCTCAGTGCCCGGTAGCGGGCCAGCGCCCACAGCGGGAAGCTCGCCGCGTAACCGTGGTATTTCAGATAGAAGACGCGCGGGAAGCCCACGGCGGTGAAGGGCTCCTCGCTCCACAGCCCTTCCGCGTCGCGGGCGGACAGCAGATAATCCACGCCGCGGTCGACCGCCGGATGGTTGCCCTTCCCGGCGGCCATCAGCCCGAGGAGCGCCCAGGCGGTCTGCGAGGCGGTGGAAACCGGCCCCTCGCCGCGCGGGTTTCCGGGCCAATAGCTGGCCCCGTCCTCCCCCCAACCGCCGTCCGCGCGCTGGTGCGCCAGCAGCCACTGCGCGGCGCGCTGCACCGCCGGGGCGGCGTGCGGCACCCCGGCGGCGTTCAGCGCCTCCAGCGCCGACCAGGTGCCGTAGACGTAGTTGGTGCCCCAGCGCCCGAACCAGGAGCCGTCGCTCTCCTGCTCGCGCTCCAGGAAGGTCAGGCCGCGGCGGGTCGGCACGGTATCGCGCCCCTCGCCCAGCCGGGCCAGCATCATGACGCAGCGGGCCGTCACGTCGGAGGTCGGCGGATCGAGCAAGGCACCATGGTCGGCGAAGGGGATATGGTTCAGAAAGTCGTGCTGGTTCTCGGCGTCGAAGGCGCCCCAGCCGCCGTTGCGGCTCTGCATGCCGACGATCCAGTCCCGCGCGCGGCGGATCGGCTCCTCGTAGCGGTCGGCGTCCAGCCGTTGCAGGGCCATCACCACCATGGCGGTGTCGTCGGTGTCCGGATAATGGGCGTTGTTGTACTGGAAGGCCCAGCCGCCCGACGCCAGCCCCGGACGCTGCCACGCCCAATCGCCCGCCACATCCAGGATCTGCCGGTCGATCAGCCAGTCCGCGCCGCGCCGGGCCGCGGCGCGGGCCCGCGGGCTTCCGGTTTCCAGCAGGGCGTTGCAGATGATCGCGGTGTCCCACACCGGCGACAGGCAGGGCTGGCAATAGACCCGCCCCGGCTGCCGCACCATCAGCCCACGCAGCGCGCGGCGGGCCGTCGCCGCGTCGGGATGGTCGGGCGGCAACCCCAGGCAATGGAACATCAGCACGGCGTTGACCATCGCCGGGAAAATGGCGCCCAGCCCATCCTCTCCGTTCAGCCGCTCCGTCACGAAGCGCACGGCGCGGTCGATGGCCGTCTGGCGCCCGTTGGCGGGAAGGCGCGGTTCCACCGCGTGCAGCGCCGCGTCGAGCGCGCGGAACAGCGTGGCCCAGCCGCCGCGGCTGGTGTTGCTGTGCCAGTTGCGCACCTCTTCCGGCGGTTCGGTGAACAGCTCCGCGATGCCGATGCCCCTCGGGTTGCGGGCGCGCAGCCGGTGCGCCATGACGACCAGCAGCGGCACCACCACCGTCCGCGACCAGTAGGAGATGCGGGAGATGTGGAAGGGCGACCAGGGCGGCAGGTTCATCACCTCCACCGGCATCGCCGGCACGGCACGCCAAGGGATCTGACCGAACTGGGCCAGCAGGATGCGGGTGAAGACGTTGCAGCGCGCCGCCCCGCCGCGCGCCAGGATCGCTTCACGGGCGCGGCGCATGTGCGGCGCGTCGGGGCTGTCCCCCGCCGCCTTCAGCGCGAAATAGGCCTTCACGCTGCAGCTGATGTCCATGGCGCCGCCGAAGAACAGCGGCCAGCCGCCGTCCTTGCCCTGCCGCCCGCGGATGAAGGCCGCCAAGCCGGCTTCCAGTTCCGGATCGATCTCGTCGAGGATATGGTGCAGCAGCAGATATTCGGACGGGATGGTGGCGTCGGCCTCCAGTTCGAACACCCAATGGCCGTCGGCCTGCTGGCGGCGGATCAGGGCGTCCGTGGCCTCGGCCACGGCGTCGCCCACGGCCTTGGCCGACGTCCCGGCCCGTTGGACCCGCAAGGTTGTGCTTGCGTTGTGGTCGTTCATCGGCGCTCCCGCTTTGCCCCGGTGTTCCACATGGGTGTGCACCATGGTGGAGGTATCTGGGTAATGAGGTGCCGCGCTTCGCCCATTGGTTGGAAGTAAGATACGGTAGCGTACGTTGGGTGCCAAAGGTTGTCCTGGCAGACTGCGTACACTTCCAGGGGAGACGTACAGCGTGACAGAACGGCAAAGCGTCCTGGGCCGGATGGCGGACCTCGGCCGCGCCATGATCGGGGGCCTGGGCGCCCTGTCCTGCCGGAGGCCGCGGATGACGCTGGCCGTCGGGGTGATGCTGTCCGTCCTGGCCGGCTGGTATTCCGCCGACAATCTGACGATGAGCACCAGCACATCGGACATGATTTCGCCGGACACCGCCTTTCGCCAGCACACGGAGGAGTACCGGCAGGCCTTTCCCTTTGCCGACGACCAGATCGTCGTGGTGGTGGACAGCCCATCCCCCGACCAGTCGGACGCCGCCGCCGTACGTCTGGCGGAGCGCATGTCCGCCCGTACGGACGTCCTGTCGGCGGTGGAGGTGCCGTCCGCCGATCCGTACTTCCGCCGCTATGGGCTGCTCTTTCTCGACACGGAGAAATTGCAGGATCTGGCCACCCGGCTGGCCGGTGCGCAGGCGGCGCTGGGCGCTCTGAACGCCGCCCCGAATCTCCAGGGGCTGGCCGACCTGCTGGACCTGATCCTGACCCACGCGGACGAAGGCGCGCCGGCCACCCCCGCCAATCTTCTCGACCGGCTGGCGGTCAGCACCGCGACGGTGACGGACGGCCATCCAGTGCCGCTGTCCTGGACCGGGCTGGTGCAGGCCGCGGAGGAGGAGGACCGGACAGCCAACCGCCGCTTCGTCCTGGCCCGGCCCATCCTGGACAACAGCTCCTTCGGGCGCGGACGGCCCGCGGTGACCGCGGTGCACGAGGCCATCGGCGCGGTGATGGCGGAGCCGGCCGGCCAAGGGGTGGAGATGCGGGTCACCGGCGCCGTGCCGCTGCGCCAGACGGAACTGGACACCGTCGCCAACAGCGCCGGCCTCGCCACCATCCTGTCCTTCATCCTGGTTTCGACGGTGCTGATCGCCGGGATGCGGTCAGGGCGGCTGATCGCCTGCATCATGGTGATCCTGCTGCTCGGCCTGACGCTGAGCGCCGGGGCGGCGGCGCTGACCGTGGGACGGCTGAACCTGATCTCCGTCACCTGCGCGGTGATGTTCTTCGGGCTGGGCGACGATTATGGCGGGCATCTCGGCCTGCGCTACCAGGAGGAGCTGCGCCGCGGCCTGCCGCCGCTGGCCGCCGCCATCGAGGCTGTGCGGGCGGTCGGGCCGGCGCTGGTGCTCAGCACGCTGTGCGCCATCATCGGCTTCCTGTCCTTCGTGCCGACCGCCTATCTGGGGCTGGCGGAGTTCGGCATCATCTCCGCGGTCGGCATGGTGGTGGCCCTGCTCATCAGCCTGACCCTTCTGCCCGCGCTGATCGTCCTGCTGCGTCCCGGCCCTGGCGTCCCGGCGCCGGAGCGCGAGGACCGCGGCTTCGCCGGCTGGGTCACCCGCCACCACCGCGCGATCCTCGCCCTGGCCGGAGCCAGCGCCGTCCTGTCCATGGCGGCGCTGCCGCTGGTGCGGCTGGACGTCAACCCGCTGAACCTGCAGGACGAGACGACGGAGGCCGTCGCCACCTACCGCGATCTGGCGGTCACCCCGCGCACATCCCCCTATTCCGTCAATATCCTGACGCCGGACCTCGCGGCGGCGCAGACGCTGGCCGACCGGCTGCGCAGCCTGCCGGAGTCGGGCGGCGTGCGCACCTTCGCCAGCTTCATCCCCAAGGACCAGGAGGCCAAGCTGCCCATCCTGGCGGACATGTCGCTGCTGCTGGGCCCCAGCCTCGCCGCCCCTGTCGCCTCGGCGGCGCTCGACCAGGACGGGTTGGAGCGCGCTTTCGCCACGCTGAAGACGGTGCTGGGGGGCTATCGGACGGACAAGGGCGACGGACCGCCCGAGTTGCGCGCCGCCGTTCAGCGTTTCGACGGCGCGCTGGCCCGCATCCAGCCGGCGCAGCTCGCCACGCTCGATGCAGCACTGACCGGGGGCGTGCCGCCGCTGCTCGACCGGCTGCGCGAGGGCATGGCCGTGGAGCAGCCGGTCACCGCCGCCGACGTGCCGGACAGCCTGAAGGCCCGCTGGATCGCCGCGGACGGACGCGCCCGCGTCGAGGTGCTGCCCACCCACGACATTTCCGACAGCCGCGAAATGGCCGATTTCGCCGACGCGGTGCTGGCCGTAGCGCCCAACGCCACCGGCGCCCCGGTCACGGTGACGGAGGCGGCCCGGGTCGTCGGCTCCTCTTTCCTGGAGGCGACGGCGCTGACGCTGGTGCTGATGGTGCTTCTGCTGATCGCCGTTCAGCGCTCGGTGACCGGGATGGTGCTGATCCTGGCGCCGCTGATCCTGGCCGCCCTGTGGACGATGGCGACCGCCGGGCTTCTGGACATCCCCTTCAACTTCGCCAACGTGATCGTCATCCCGCTGCTGTTCGCGCTCGGCGTGTCGAGCAGCATCCACATGGTTTCGCGCGGGCAGGATCTGGTGCGGGAGGGGGCGTCGGACAGCGCCTTCGGCATTGAGCTGCTGGTGACCAGCACGCCGCGCGCCGTCCTGGTCAGCACGCTGACCACCAGCACCGCCTTCGCCACGCTGGCGCTGTCCAATCACCGCGGGCTGTCCAGCATGGGGGTTCTGCTGGCGGTGTCGATCACCTACACGGTCATCTCGTCGCTGGTGGTCCTGCCAGCGCTGATGATCCTGTGGCACCGCTGGCGGCTTCGCCGCAGACCAGCAGCCCCGGTGCGGTCACCGACCCGATGACCAGCCGTCCATTCCAGGACAGGGCGACCGTGGCGGCGGGAAAGCGCTGTCCATCTTCGTCCAGCAGGATCTCCGTCCCGGCGAGGCCGAGCGCCGCGACTCGGGTCGGCGCCGCCGCTCCGCCCGGCCAGCCGTAGCGGTGCAGCGCCAGCCGGAACGGCGATGGGTGCAGCGCCGCCAGCAGGCGCCCGTCCGGGGCCATCGTCAGATTGTCCGGCCCGCCGGGGACGGCGATGCGCCGCGGCGGCGCCTGCGGGTCGGACAGGCGGTAGACGAGCAGCGCGTCCTCCCGCGTGGCGGCGACGGTCAGCCGGTCGTGGCTCGGCTCGGGGAACAGGCCGTTGGCGAAGCCGATCCCGCCGATCAGGGCGCGCGCGTCGTTGTTCTCGACGAGGCCGACGAAGCCGTGGCGCCCGCCGAAGACGTTGTCCTCGATCACGGCGCTCCAGCCGCAACCGCCGTGGCTGCTGGTGAACAGGAAACGCTCCCCGTCGAGGAAGGCCACGTCGTTGGCCCGGCAGAGCAACGGGCTGGTGATGGTGCCTTGGTGGGTCAGGGTGGCGCCGTCCAGGCGATAACGCTCGACCGTCGCCGATCCGTCCTCGTGACGGCTGATGGCGAGCAGGGAGCGTGAGCCATCCGGCTCCGCGCGCAGGTCGATGCCCGCCGGGCGCAGGCCGGTGGCGAGGGGAGTGACGGCGACTGCCGGCGAGTCGAGGGTGTGCAGGTTCAGAAGGTAGAGGCCGCCCGTGGTTCCGGCCCGGCGGTCGTAAGCCGACAGCACCGCCTGACCGCGCTCCGTGTCGAGCGCCATGTCCTCGATGCCGATGACGGGGGCTCCGTCGGCTGTGACGGAGACCGTGCGGCAGGTAGCGTGGGCGGGCTGGGTGAGGACAGTGAATAGGAGGAGTGCGGTTGCCCCCTCCCTGACCCTCCCCCGCCTTTGGCGAGGGAGGGAATTTTGAGCGGAGCGGCGGCAGTTCCCTCTCCCGCGAAAGCGGGGGAGGGTGAGGGAGGGGGCAAAACCCCTCACGCCACGCCGGCCCCCCAGCGCGCAACGAAGGGCGCCCATTCGCGGTCCACCCGCTCCCGCCCCTGGTCCGACAGGCGATGGCGGTTCTTCGTGTAATCGCTCACCGCCCCCAGATACGCCGCGAAGTTCGGACGCGCCGCCGCGTAACCCGGCAACTCCAGCGTTTGATACAGCCGCTCCACCTCCTCCAGCGGCGCGCGCTCGAAGCGTTCGAAGGGCACCTCGGCGAAGCGGTTCGCCGGCAGGTCGGCCGTGTCGTCGATCAGCGCCTGCATGATGCGCGGGTAATGGTCCAGCACCACCCGCTCCACGTCGATGTGCCCGTGCGGCTGGAGCGCCAGCCGCGCCAGCAGCGTCCGGTAGAAGCCGACCGTGGACACGAACACCGCCCGCGGGTCGCGGTGGATGTGGATGAAGCGCGCGTCGGGCCAGATCTCCCGCATCATGGCGACCCGCGCGCTGTAGACCGGGTTCTTCAGCAGGATGCAGCGCCCGCCCTGGGCGATCGACACCTTCTCCAGGAAATAGAGGAAGCGGCGCTTCCAGGCCTCCCGCTCCGCCGCCGTGCAACCGTCGAAATAGAGGCCGCGGCGCAGGTTCTCGTCGAAGCGTTCCGGGAAATAGAGCCCGTGGTAGAAGGAGACCGGCGACATGTTCGCCAGCGCGATCTCGTCCTCCTGCGGGCTGTCGGCCTTGACCGGCACGTTGTCGATGTAGCGCCGCTCCGGCAGGGCGCGGGCCAGCAGCGGCCGCAGGACCGAGCCCAGCCCCAGCATGTCCCAGGGCAGGCCGACCGCGAAGGGGTCGATGATGCCGAATTGCGGGTCGCGGCTCAGCACGTTGTAGAGGTGGGTGGTGCCGCTGCGCCAATGGCCGAGGATGAAGACCGGCGGCGGCAGACCGGCGGACGTCCGGCGCCGCGCCGCCACCCATCCGGCCTCCGCCAGCGAGAAGGGCGCGCGCCCAAGGGCCGAGGCCAGCGCCGCCAGTGCCGTCGGCCAGCCGCGCCCCCGCGGCCCGCCGTTGCGGGCCAGCACGGTCAGCAGGGTGACGGCGTCGCAGCCGTAGAGCGGATGGTCCGGGATCGGTGCCCAGCCGCTTGCCCTCTTCGCCGGTCCACCCATCCGGACACCTCCCTTCGACAGCGTCGCGCAAGAGGATAGACCGGGCCGGGCGCTGTTACATCCCACACGGACGGTTGAATCCGCCTGCCCCGAACGGGCAGATTTCCACGACCAATGCAGGAGCATGGGAACGCCGCGATGATTGGTTCTTCCTCACGCCGGACATGGATGCGCGCCGCGCTCGCGCTGGCCGTCCTGGCGGCTGGCCTGCTGCCGGTCCCCGCCGTCGCCCAGCAAGCCGGCACCACGCCGGGCGCCCGCGCCACGGTGGCCCGGCTGAACGAGGCCATCCTGTCCCTGATGCAGGGGGCGGCGGGACGGGAGCCGGCGCGGGCACGGCTTCAGCGCTTCCTGCCGGTGATGCTCGACACCTTCGATCTGGAAGCGGCGCTCCGCGTCGCCGCCGCCCCCTATTTCGACCAGTCCGCCGAGCCGGAGAAGCGGCAGGCGCTGGACGCCTTCGCGCGGCGCAGCGCCGCCCAGTATGTCGACCGTTTCGACAGCTACGACGGCCAGCGGCTCGAGATCGTCGGCGAACGGCCGGCTCCGCGCGGAATGCTGCTGGTCGACACCGATCTGGTGCGCGCGGGCAAGACGCCGGTGCGGCTGAGCTACCTGCTGCGTCTGGAGGGCGATCGCTGGCGCATCCTCGACGTGCTGGCGAAGGGTACGGTCAGCCAGCTCGCCACCCAGCGCTCGGAGTTCCAGAACACGCTGCGCGGCGGCGGGCTGGCCGCCCTGACGCGCGACCTGAACAGCAACGCCGACCGCATCCTCGGCGGGGCGTAAGGGCATGGGCACCACCCTCGTCACCGGGGGCAGCGGCTTCATCGGCGGGCATCTGGTGGCGGCCCTGGCCGCGCGGGGCGAGCGGGTGCGCATCCTCGACCTCCAGGACCCGCCGGACGGCTTGCCGCCGGACGTGGAGGTTCGGCAAGGCTCCATCCTCGACGCGGCGGCGGTGGCCCGTGCGCTGGAGGGGGTGGAGCGGGTCCATCACCTTGCCGCCGCGTCGAGGATGGAGCCTTGCCGAACCTCCACGTCCGGCGGCAAGCCGTCCGGCGGGTCCTGGAGGTCGAGGATGCGCACCCGCTCGCC
>NZ_WHOR01000519.1:0-978 GCF_013340925.1 Azospirillum formosense | reverse complement strand
TTCCGGCCCCACCCCGCCGAGCCGCCGCGCGTAGAGCTGGGCCACCAGCTCGCGCCCGCCGGTCAGCCGGACCTCCAGAGGGGCGGCGGGGTCGGAACCGCCCTGCACGGCGGTCAGCCGCTCGGTCACCATGGCGCGCTCCGCCGGAACGATCAGGTCGGCCATGCCCCGCCCGAGAACGTTGCCGGCCTCGCTGCCGATCAGCGCCAGGAAGGCTTGGTTGCACTCGGCCAGCCGCCCGCCCTCGTCCACCAGGGCGATGCCGATGGGCGCGTCCTCGAAGAAGCGCTGGAAGCGCTGCTCGGACAGCCGCAGGGCCTCCTGCCACTCGCGTTCCGGCGTCAGGTCGCGCACGACGGAACGGGTGTGCGAAATCCGCCCATCCTCGCCCCTCACCACGCTCTGCGCGACATAGGCCTGGAAGCGGCGGCCCTGGAGCCCATCCATGGCGATCTCGCCGCGCTGCTCCATCCCGCCGCCGTCCAGGAGGTCGTAGGGAGCGGAGGAGGCGGGCGGATGGGCCAGCACGTCGTGAAGGCGGCGCCCGCCCTCGACCAGATCCTCCGGCGCGCAGCCCAGCCACTTCGCCAGGGTCGCGTTCACGAACTGGAAGTGCCCGTCCTGGTCCACCGAGAAGAAGCCGACCGGCGCATGGTCCATGAAATCGACGAGCTGGGTCTGTTCGCGCCGCGTCACCTGCTCCAGCTCGCGCCGCGCGGTGATGTCCTCGACGCGCCACATCACCGCCCCGGCGTGCCCGTCGATGGGCTGGCCCTGGATGCGGCGCCATTCGGCAGCGCGCCCCTGCTGGCGGACCGCCAGCTCGATGGAGCCGGAATAGCCGCCCTTGACCCGCTCGCACAGGCGGCGGAAGGCGTCGGCGCTGTCTGCATCGTCGGCGAACTGGCGTTCGAGCGCACACAGCGGCGGCTCGCCCTCGCTCCAGCCGGTCAGGGAGCGGAAGGTGCTGTTGACGAA
>NZ_WHOR01000518.1:0-997 GCF_013340925.1 Azospirillum formosense | reverse complement strand
GGATCGAGGCGCGGGTCCAGCCATGGGTGGCCTGGATTTCCGGCACGAACAGCGTCCAGGCATACTGGATGTTGGCCGCGGCCACCATGCAGACGATGCCGACGACGATCTGCATCCAACGCGCGCCTTCGGAAATGGGCGCCTGCGAGCCGCCAGGCGGTGCAGCGATGGACTGACTCATTACTCTTCCTCCCCAATGCGGTGATCGAACACTCAACTCAGCCGGGCGGGGCCATGGTTGTTGTCGCATTGCCTTTCTTCGGGGGCTTGCGTGCCCTTCACGTCTTGGCAGAAGCACCACCGCCACCGTTGGGAGAGGCCTGGTGTTCCGCATTTCGTACTTGGTATACCACACAATCAGCGGAACACAACATCCGTTTCAGGAATCACAGCACAAATAATCCCTACTGTCGCAACTATCGTTGAAGGTATGCCCTACGGAATGACTCCATCAAGGAAACAAAACTTTCGTCCTATGACTTCGAAATGACAAAAAAAAGGCCGCGCCAAAGCAGGCGCGGCCTCTGATTGAGTTCGCTTCACTTACGATCACAACAGTGGAGAAGCCGTTACACCAAGAACGGCTGTTCCAATCTTACAGGACTCCTGATCACCAGCAACCTCTTAGTTGAGCTAATCTGTACGTCCTGTACGAATTAGAAATAAACAATCCGGCCAGCCCCAATCACACCAAGGCCGTCCGACCTCCTTATTCCCTCTTCATACAGTTTACGGACCGGCGGCCCGCTTAATCCCCGCACCGTCAAAAAAAGTTTGGCTCTCGAATCGTCAGCGATCCGGATTACCATGGACGCCATGGCCGCCCCCCTGCTGACGCCGTATCTATTGCGCGCTCGCAGCATGGAACAGACGCCACGCTCAACCTGTTGTTGGATCGTTCGACCACTTTCTCGGTCGTCGACAGAAGCCACAGCCCGCCGAAAACGGGAGCCCACATGAGCCGCCATCAGCCTCCAGACCCAACCCCCTTCCCGTC
>NZ_WHOR01000517.1:0-999 GCF_013340925.1 Azospirillum formosense | reverse complement strand
CCTCTCACTACTTTTTTTTTTTTAATTGCACCGCCCCCCCCCCGTACCACCCCAGGTTGGTCCGCCGGCGGCCTCAGTTGTTTAAAAGAGCCACCCCCCGCCCGCCCCGATGGCCGTCATTGAGACCGCCGAGTCTTCGGTGGACACCGGCGGCGCGCGGCAGCAGGCCGCCAACGCCTTCTACGCCCGGCTGCGGGCCATCGGACCGGAGCGCTGAGCCATGCTGCGCGTGCTTCCCATCACTCTGGTGGCGCTCCTGATGGTGCTGCCGCTCAAGCTCGGCTCGCTGATGGAAGGGCTGCCGGTGGTCGCCCAGCAGTTCGACCGCGAGTTCGGCAAGCATGAGCGCCCCTGGGCCAAGGACCTGAAGGGCGGCGCGGAGTCCTCCTCCGGGGAAATCCCGGCCGCTCCGACGACCGCCCCGGCAGGCCCGGCGCTGGCGGCGCTGCCGATGACGCCGGCGGCCCCGCCTGCGGACGCCTCCCTGCCCGCGGCGAGCTGCACCGACCCGGCCCTGCGCGCCGCCATCGCGGAGCAGAAGGCCGACGTGAGCGCCCGCACCCGCCATCTCGGCGAGGCGGAAGCGGTGCTGGCCGCCGCCGAGACCCGCGCCACCGCCCAGATCCAGAAGCTGAGCGCCATCAAGCGCGACGTGGAGGCGCTGATGCAGCAGCGCTCCAACCTCCAGGCGGAGGATCTGAAGCGCATGGTGACGATCTACGAGACGATGAAGCCGCGCGACGCCGCGCGCATCTTCAACGACCTGGAAACCGACATCATCATCGACGTGCTGGACCGCATGGCCGAACGCCGCTCCGCCCCGATCATCGCGGAGCTGGAGGACGGCAAGGCGCGCGAGGTCACCCGCCTCATCCTGCAACGTCGCGCCCTGCCCGGCGACCGCCCGCCGCCACCCGCCCCGCTGCCCGTCCGACTGACGCAGACGCCGACGAACTGAACCCGGCCCCGGCTGCCAGACACGCGGTTCTCTCACCAAGA
>NZ_WHOR01000516.1:0-1000 GCF_013340925.1 Azospirillum formosense | reverse complement strand
TTTTCCCCCGCTTAGGCTTGAGAATGGGGGTTCTGAAGCCCGTTTTTATCAGAATGGAGCGTCTTTTCGCGCTCCGCGGCTGCCGGAACCGCCGTTCAGGCGGATTGCGGGCGTGATTATGCCGCTGCCAGCAGCTTGGGCAGGCGGATCAGGTTGTAGGCGGTGGCGGTCAGGGTGAACATCCAACCGACGGGCCGTGCCGCGATGACGCGTTTTGCGCAAGCCGGCTCCCTTGATCCAGCCGAACACCTCCTCGACCCGTTTGCGGATTCTCAGGCTGACGGCGTAGCCGGGATGGCGGGTGGTCCGGCCGTCGATCGCCGAACGGCGGTTGCTCGTGTTCTGCGCGATGTGCGCAGCGGCGCCCAGGCTGCGCATGTTCGCCACGAAATCCTTGGTGTCATAAGCCTTGTCGGCGCCCACCGTGATGCGGTGGCGGCCGGGGATGGCCTCGACCATGGAAACCGCCGCTTCGCGTTCAGCCAGACCGGTGGCCGCGGTGAGCCGGACATTCACCACCAGGGCGTGACGGTTCTCCATCAATGCATGGCCCATGAAGGCCAGCTTCGCCAGCTGCCCGTTGCCCTTGCGGTACAACCGCGCCTCAGGATCGCTGGTCGACGCATGGGTCTCGTTGGACCGCCTCTCGCCATGGAAGTCGCGGTCGCCGTTGCGCCCCGGCCCCGGCGGCTCGCCGCTGCCGTCCTTGGGCCGGAAGCTCTTCACCGACGCCCAGGCTTCGATCAGCGTGCCGTCCACCGAGAAATGCTCGTCCGACAGCAGCGCCTTGACCTTCGGCTGGCCCAACACGGTGGCCAGGAACTTGCCCGCCACATCGCCGGCCAGCAGGCGCTCGCGGTTCTTGGTGAACACGGTGACGTCCCATACCGGGGCGTCCATCGACAAGCCGACGAACCAGCGGAACAGCAGGTTGTAGTCGAGCTGTTCCATCAGTTGGCGTTCCGAGCGCACCGAGTAGAAGGCCTGGAGCAGCAACGCA
>NZ_WHOR01000515.1:0-1009 GCF_013340925.1 Azospirillum formosense | reverse complement strand
ATCTTGGCGTTGTCCCCGGTCACGCGGCTCTCCCTCGGAGGACGGCCGGGACGCGGCCGGCTGGGTTGGGGCCGGCGTCGGATTCCAGCCGGTGCCCGGCGGGCTGGTGTAGGCGAAGCCGCCCGGCCCCAGGACGAAGGGCGCCATCGCCGCGGCGCCCTGCGCCATCGTCTGGAACAGGCGGGCGGCGGCATCGGCCATCTCGGGATCGGCGGCGCAGGCCGCCCATTGTTCCTGCCACAGGTCGAGGTACCGTTGCGCGAGCGTTTCCAGGGACGGGATGTCGGATTCGGACGATTCGGCCATGGCCGGGAGTATATGAGGGAGGCGGTGCGCTTGACCAGAGCCGCGAAGGACCGATCGAAAATGCCGCAAATCCCGAATTATCGGGGCGAAGCCCATCCGGGGTCGCAGCGCTGCGGCACAGCACTGGACAGGGTGCATTCCTTCGAGTAGTCCTTATATCTGGAACATTCTCGCCGCACGACCCTTCTTGAAAGAAACAGCGATGGCCGACAAGGAAGACCAGAAGTCCGCGACGATCACGATCAAGAAGTACGCCAACCGGCGGCTCTACAACACGGCGACCAGCAGCTACGTGACGCTCGACCATCTCTGTCAAATGGTCAAGGACGGGCTCGACTTTGTGGTCTATGACGCGAAGACCGGGGAGGACATTACCCGCTCGGTCCTGACGCAGATCATCGTGGAGGAGGAGAGCAAGGGCCAGAACCTGCTGCCGATCAGCTTCCTGCGCCAGCTCATCGGCTTCTACGGCGACAACATGCAGTGGATGGTGCCGCGCTACCTCGAATATTCGATGCAGTCCTTCTCGCGCAACCAAGAGCAGATGCGCGACTATTTCCAGAACACGCTGGGCGGCATGTTCCCCTTCGGCCGGCTGGAAGAGGTCGGCAAGCAGAACATGGCGATGTTCGAACGGGCCATGCGCATGTTCTCGCCCGTCGGCGGAGCCGAGGACGGGCAGCCCGGCGAGCACCCCGCCGCC
>NZ_WHOR01000514.1:0-1019 GCF_013340925.1 Azospirillum formosense | reverse complement strand
CCCGCCGACCGCGCCATCCGAGACCTGCTGGCCCGCGTTCTGCCCAACCCGCGGCTGTTCCGGCTGGCCCTGATCGCCGCCTGGTTCGGCAAGCCCTTCGCCGGGCTGCTGCCGGGGCGGCTCGGCGCGCTGCTGGCGCTGGCCCCGACATCGGTGCCGGGGCCGAGCCACAGCGACCGGCCGGGCAGCCATCCGGCGGTCGGACCGCGCCGCAAGCGCGCCGCCCTGCTGGTCGGCTGCGCCCAGCAGGTGCTGGCCCCGCAGATCAACGAGGCGACCATCCGCCTGCTGAACCGCCACGGGGTCGAGGTGGTGGTGGCCAAGGGGGCCGACTGTTGCGGCGCCCTGACCCATCACATGGGCAAGACCGACCTCAGCGACGCCGCGGCGAAGAAGACCATCGACGCCTGGATCGCCGAGATGGACGGGGAAGGGCTGGACGCCATCATCGTCAACACCTCCGGCTGCGGCACCACGGTGAAGGACTACGCCTACCAGTTCCGCGAGGACGCGGAATACGCGCCCAAGGCGCTGCGTGTGGCGGCCATCGCCCGCGACGTGACGGAGTTCCTGGCGGAGATCGGTCTGTCCGCTCCGGTGATCGAGACCGGGCAGGCCATCGCCTACCACTCCGCCTGTTCCATGCAGCACGGCCAGCGCATCAAGGACCCGCCGCGGACTCTGCTGCGCGGTGCCGGCTTCGAGGTGAAGGAGATCCCGGAGGCGCATCTCTGCTGCGGTTCCGCCGGCACCTACAACATGCTCCAGCCGGAGATCGCCGTTCAGCTGCGTGACCGCAAGGTGCGCAACATCGAGAGCACCAAGGCCGCCGCCATCGCCGCCGGCAATCTCGGCTGCATCACCCAGATCGCCACCGGGACCGGGCTGCCCGTCGTCCACACGGTCGAGTTGCTGGATTGGGCGACCGGCGGCCCGAAGCCCGAGGCGCTGAGGGACAGCCTGGCCTTCGCCGGTCCGGACCGCTCGCCGGGCGCGGCGGCGCGTGCGGCGGAGTAGGC
>NZ_WHOR01000513.1:0-1030 GCF_013340925.1 Azospirillum formosense | reverse complement strand
CGTGAGCACTCTGTTTTTTATTTGCGCCTCCTACCCCCTGAGTCTCCCTCAGTTTGGTCTGTGTGCGGCTTTTTTTTTGTATGATACACCGCCCCCGTCTCTTGGCGCCGCGTCCCTCGTCGGCCGCGTCGGCTGTCTATTACCGCCCGGCCCGTCCTGCTGCTCGGCCTGGCCGTTGCCCGACACGCCGGCGATGCCGACGATCTCCCCGGCGCGCACGGTCAGCCCGACACCCTTCACCCGCTCTACCCCGGCGCCATCGCGCACGCGCAGGCCGGAGACCTCCAGCACCGCCGGGCCGGGACGGGCGGGAGCCTTCTCCACCCGCAGCAGCACCTTGCGCCCGACCATCAGCTCGGCCAGCGCCTCGCGGCTGGTGTCGGCGGTGGCGACGTTCGCCACCACCTGCCCGCGGCGCATGACCGTCACGTTGTCGGTCAGCTCCATGATCTCGCGCAGCTTGTGGGTGATGATGACGACCGTCTTCCCCTGCCCGCGCAGCGCGCGAAGAATGCGGAAGAGGTGATCGGTCTCCTGCGGGGTCAGGACGCCCGTGGGTTCGTCGAGGATCAGGATGTCGGCGCCGCGGTAGAGCGCCTTGAGGATTTCCACCCGCTGCTGCGCCCCCACCGGCAGCTCGCCGACCGGACGGTCGAGGTCCACCTCCAGCCCGTAGTCGCGGGCGAGCCGGGTCAGCTCCGCCCGTGCCCGCGCCATGCCGGCGGCCAGGGTGACTCCGCCCTCCGCCCCCAGCAGCACGTTCTCCAGCACCGTAAAGGGATCGACGAGCATGAAATGCTGATGGACCATGCCGATCCCGGCGGCCAGGGCGTCGCGCGGGCTGCGCACCGCCACCGGGCGGCCGTCCACCAGGATTGTGCCGCCGTCGGCGGGCAGATAGCCGTAGACGATGCTCATGATCGTCGACTTGCCGGCGCCGTTCTCGCCGATCACGCCGTGGATGGTGCCCTTCGGCACGGCCAGCGACACGTCGCGGTTGGCGTGGTTGGCGCCGAACCACTTGTTGACG
>NZ_WHOR01000512.1:0-1056 GCF_013340925.1 Azospirillum formosense | reverse complement strand
CTTCCCACCCGCCCCGCGCGCGTGCACAATGCGGCACACGGATGCGTGGGCGGCGGGCCGCCGCCCGGCGCGATCAAAAGACACCTTCAGAACCGGGAGCGGGGGATCATGAGGAAGACGTCGTGGATGGCCGGAGCCCTGGCGGCGGCCGTCGCCGGGCTGTGCGCGGTTTCGGCCTCGGCGCAGACCAAGGTGACCGTGGCGATGAGCGGCTGGACCGGCTTCGCGCCGATCACGCTGGCCAAGGAAACCGGCATCTTCAAGAAGAACGGCATCGAGGTCGAGATCAAGAAGATGCCGACCTCCAACCGCCACCAGGCGATGGCGGCGGGCGAGGTGCAGGCGATCACCACCACGGTGGACACGCACCTGCTCTACGCCTCCTCCGGCGTGAACGTGACCCAGGTGCTGGTGCTCGACAGCTCGCACGGCGGCGATGGCATCGTCGTGCGCGACGCGGTCAACAGCCTCGCCGACCTGAAGGGCAAGCAGGTGGCCGTGCAGTACGGCGGCGTGCCGCAGTTCTGGCTGGCCTATGTGCTGAAGAAGAACGGGTTGTCGATCGGCGAGGTGCAGACCGTCAACCTTCAGCCGTCCGACGCCGCCAACGCCTTCGTCGCCGGGCAGTTCGACGCCGCCGTGACCTATGAGCCGTACCTGTCCAAGGTGCGCGAGGCCAATGGCAAGATCATCGTCACGTCGGACCAGACGCCGGGCGTCATCATCGACACGCTGGCCTTCCAGCCCGACTACATCCAGAAGAACCCGAAGGTCGTGAAGGCCTTCGTCGACAGCTGGTTCGAGGCGCTGGACGCGATCAAGAAGGACGAGAAGAAGGCCTTCGAGATCATGGCCCGTGACGTCAACCAGACGCCGGAACAGTTCGCCACCTCCGCCAAGACCGTTCTCTGGTACGACAAGGCCGGCAACATCGAGTATCTGACCAAGACCATGCCGACCTTCATCAAGGAGGTCCAGGACGTGATGCTGGAGGCCAAGCTGATCCGCAAGGCCCCGCCGAGCCTGGACAGCATGACCGACGCGTCCTTCGTGAAG
>NZ_WHOR01000511.1:0-1156 GCF_013340925.1 Azospirillum formosense | reverse complement strand
CCCCGGTGGCGGCGCCCGCCCCCGAGCCGGCGCCGGCCGCCGCGGCGCCATCGGACGGCACGCCCACTCTCTGACTCCGCCTTCACACCACCAGGATCGCCAGCAGCAGCACCGGCAGGGCCGGCATCCGCGGCAGACGGAAGCGCCGCGGCGCCGCCGCCTTGCCGATCCGGCGCTCCTCCCGGCGGTCCAGCCGTCCGGCCTCCAGCACCACCGTCGTCATCGCCTCGAACACGCCCATCGCTCCGCCCTCCCAAAGATCGGAGGGCACCCTGCGCCCGCGCGAAAAATCTTGGAAACGAATAGGCTTTATGAGGATCATCACAGATCGTGATGGTCCTTCCGCGCGTTGAACCCGCGCGCCCCCTCTGCTTGAATGCGTGACCATGCCGGCCAACCTCGACACCGACCTCCTGCGCGCCTTCGTCGCCGTCGCCGACGCGCGCAGCTTCACCCGGGCCGGCGACACGCTGGGCCGCACCCAGGCCGCCGTCAGCCAGCAGGTCCGCCGGCTGGAGGAGGTGGTGGGCGCCCGCGTCTTCCAGCGCGACACCAAGAGCGTCCACCTGACCCAGGAGGGCGAGCTTCTGCTGACCTACGCCCGGCGGATGCTGACCCTGAACGACGAGGTTCTGGCCCTGATGCGCCGGCCCGCCACGGTGGCCAGCGTGCGCATCGGCACGCCGGACGACTACGCCACCATGCTGCTGCCCGGCGTGCTGGCCCGCTTCGCCGCCGCCTACCCCGACGTGCCGGTGGAGGTGATCTGCGACAACAGCCCCGATCTGGTGGCGGAGATCGACAAGGGCCGTTACGACCTCGCGCTCGTCACCCGCCACCCCGACAGCCGCAGCGGCGAGCTGGGGCGGGGGGGGGGGACAAGGCAACCGGCCCCGCCGCCGGGGGGGGGGGGGGGGGGGGGGGGGGGGGGGGGGGGGGGGGGGGGGGGGGGTGGGGGGGGGGGGGGGGGGGGCCGGGGGGGGGGGGGGGGGGGGGGGGGCGGGGCGGGTGTCGTAGCTGCCACGTGACTAACGGCAGGGAGTCTAGAGCGGAGACTGTGTAGTATACAGCTCTGTGGTGCGAAGAGACTAACGCTGACGTCGTGTATATAGTTTCGTTCTATAAAAATGACTTATCATCGCGAAGCAGCTTCAGC
>NZ_WHOR01000510.1:0-1163 GCF_013340925.1 Azospirillum formosense | reverse complement strand
CTTACACCTTGATCTCCTTGTTGAACCGCTCGATCCAGCCGGCGCGGTTCTGGTTGATCACCGACCAGTCGTGGAACACGAAGGACGCCTTCAGCTCCTCCTGGTCCTTGGCGATCATGCGGGCGATGTCGCCGTCCATCTGCACCTTGGAATTCGTCGGGATGACGTAGAAGGGCGCCTGCATCAGCTTGGTCTGGACCTCCGGCGCCATGGCGGATTCGATCAGCGCCGCCGCCAGCTTGGCGTTGGGGGAGTTCTTGGTGATGTGGGCGGTGGTCAGGAAGGCGATGGTGCCGGTCTTCGGCTTGGCGAACTCCACCGGCACGCCGCGGGCGCGCAGGATCTGGATGGCGTTGAAGTTGCCCGGCGAGATGTCGATCTGGCCCTGCTGGAACAGGGTGGCGAGCGCGCCGGGGTTGGGGGCCACGGCGCCGAGGTTCGGCTGAAGCTCCTTCAGCGCGGCGAAGGCCGGCTCGATGTCGTTCTCACCGCCGCCGCGGGTCTTGGCCAGCTCGACCATGAAGGCGGTGCCGAGCGTCGAGTTCATGTTGGTGATGCCGACGCGGCCCTTGTACTCCGGCTTCCACAGGTCGTCCCAGCTCGTCGGCGGGGTCTTGACCTTCTCCGGGTTGTAGGTGATGCCGACGGCCTGGAAGAAGATGCCCGGCCCTTCGGGAAGCTGGGCCACCGGCAGCAGGTCCTTGTAATTCTTGCTGTCCGCGACGGGGAAGGGGGCGGCCAGATCCTGGCCGATCACCGACAGGCGCGGGCCGGGGTCCATCAGCATCACGTCGATCGGCGGGTTCGCCTTGGCGGCGGACACCTTGGCGATCATGTCCACCGACAGCATCGGGTCCAGCGCGATGTCGGCGTTGCCCGTGGCCTTGCGGAAATGCGGCACGATCACGTCGCGGTGGGCTTCCTCCCAGCTTCCGGTGAAGGTGGCGAACACCAGCTTGCGCGCCTGCGCCCAGCTCATGCCGGGGAACAGGGACATGGCGCCGAGCGTGAGGCCGGCGGCGAGGACTGGCCCTTAGACACATCTGACGCGGCCGACGAATCACCAGGGGCAGAACTTGAAGAACTTCCTTCATATTTATAAAACAGCACTATGTTAGTATGAATCATGTTTGATGATAGAAAAATAAGTATATGAATTCAGA
>NZ_WHOR01000050.1:0-27042 GCF_013340925.1 Azospirillum formosense | reverse complement strand
AGATTGATCCCCTCCCCTGCGCCAGCGGGGGAGGGTTAGGGAGGGGGCAAGACGTCGCGACGCAACACCCTCACGCCGCCTTCAGCATCCCCTGCATGTCCTCGTAGGACGGCAGGTGGTCCAGCTTGCCGACCGCGGACACCGCCATCGGGCCGGCGAAGACGCGGTTGGCCGCCGCCGCCACATCCTCCGGCGTCACGGCGTCGATGCGCTCGAAGATCTGCTCGATGGTCCGCACCTCGCCGGTGCGCAGCAGCGTGCGGGCGAAGCGGTCGGCGCGGCGCATGGTCGATTCCAGCGACTTGCCCACCGAGAAGCGCATCTGCTCCTTCGACCGCTCCAGCTCCACCGCGGTCACGCCGTCGCGGGCCTTGCGCAGCTCATCGAAGAAGACCGGCACCAGCTCCGCCACCTCCTCCGGCCCGGTGCCGGCGTAGAAGCTGAGCGCACCGCCGTCCGCATACTGGATGGGTGCTGCGTAGACCGAATAGACGAGCCCGCGCTTCTCGCGGATCTCCTGGAACAGGCGCGAGGTCATGCCGCCCCCCAGGATGTTGGCGAGGTGGCGCAGCGCGTAGCTCGCCGAATCCTCGGTGCCGACGCCGGGGAAGGCCGCCATGAAATGCACCTGCTCGGCGTCGCGCTTGAGCAGCGCCGCCCCGCCCTTGTTGACGACCGTCTCGTGGAACGGGTCGTCCTTGGCGGTCAAATGGCCGAACAGCGCCTCCGCCCGGCGCACAACCGTGCCGTGATCAACGTTGCCGGACACCACATAGACCATGCGGCGCGGGTCGTAATGGGACACATAGTCGAACAGATGGTCCCGCCCGAAGCCCGCGACGTTCTCCTTCGGGCCGAGGATCGGGCGGCCCAGCGCCTGCCCGTCGAAGGCGGTGCGGCGCAGCGCCTCGTAGACCACGTCCTCCGGCTCGTCGGCGTAGCGGCCGATCTCCTGGATGACCACGCCGCGCTCCTTCTCCACCTCCTCCTCCGGGAAGACGGAGTTGAGGACGATGTCGCCGATGATCTCGCAGGAGACGTCGACGTGCTTGGCCGCCATCTGCGTGTAATAGGCGGTGACGTCGTAGTCCGTGTAGGCGTTGAATTCGCCGCCGCGGTTCTCGATCTCCAGCGCGATGCCCAGCGCGTCGCGGCTCTCCGTTCCCTTGAAGATCATGTGTTCCAGGAAATGGGCGATGCCGTTCACCGCCGGCCGTTCGTTGCGCGCCCCGACGCCGACCCAGACGCCGCTGGTCACCGTGCCGAGATGCGGCAGGTGGTCCGTCAGCACGCGAAATCCGTTGGCGAGGGTGGTCAGTTGGATCGTCACACAGGGTCTCCTGGTTGGGCACGGGATCGCCCGGAACATCGGGGGCGTTGCATTGACGTGGGGCGCCATCCGCGAAGGAACAACGCTCCGCGGTTTGGGGTCAAGTTCGGGGTTGGGCGTTGCCGTCAGCCGCGCGGCGACGCCAGGGCGGCGCTGAGGGCGCGGCGGTTGCGGTGGGCGCGCATCAGCAGCGGCGCCGGAACGTCGCCCGGCACCAGCAGACGCCCGCCCGGCAGCAGCCGCACGCCGTGCCGTTCCAGTTCGTTCAACAGCTCCGCCATCGATCGGCGCATGGTCGTCCTCCACCGAGCAGACTTTCACCACTCGCATCATGGCGGAGAACTTCGATAGGATCGATGTGGATTATTCTATCTCACCGATAGGATGATCCTATTCATTCCTCAATGCCGGCTTTTCAGGGAGGCCAGACGGTCGGACAGGGTGCTAGGCGCCGGCTTCGCCCCCGTGGCGGCATCGAGCGCCGCCTTGATGTTGGGATCGTCCTCTTCCGGTTTGGACGGCTTCAGCAGGCGGGCCTTGGCGCTGGACGCCTCCGCCTGGGCAAGGTCGCGGGCCGCCGCGTCCTGCATCGCCTTCAGCGCCGTGCCGAGGCTGGAGGTGGCGCCGCTCAGCCCCGCCGCCTGCCGGGCCGCCTCCGCCCGCTGCTCGGCCATGTCGCGCTGCTGGGCGGCGCGGCCCATGTCCCGTTCGGCCCGCTGCAACGCGCTGCGGGCGGCCTTCAGCTTGCCGCCGGCCTCGGCGTAGGTCGTCTCCAGCATGGTCAGGAACTCGCGCGCGTCCACGGCGTCCTGCTCCTCCCGGTCGATGTCCGGAGCCATCTGCTCCAGCATCCCCACCAGCGTTTCCAGGCTTTTTTCAAGCTGGGCCTTGCGACCGGCATCGCTTTCCGCCTCCATCTGACGCTGCAGATGCTCGGCGGCGGCCATGCGCTGGCGGGAGAGTTGAAGGATGGTCTCGGCCTCCTTCTGCTCCTTCTCATAAGCGGCGCGCGCCTGCGCGACCTGAAGGCCGAGGCTGTCCAGATGCTCTTCCATCGTGCGCAGTTCGGCCTCCGTCGCGGCCTTCGGGTCCCAGCGCACCAGGGCTTCCACCGCCGACTGGACGGCCTGATCGGTCTTCACCCCGACGAGGTTGCGGATGAACGAGATCATGGTTGCGGTTCCTCTCTGGTTCGGCGGGCCTTCAGCCCGCCATGGCTCCGGCGTTCAGCAGCGCGATGGCGATCTGGAGTCCGGCCAGCGCCGTGCCCGCGGCGACATTGCCGGATTCGATCATGGCGCGCAGGTCGCGGAACAGCCGGATGGCGATCAGGAAGGTAATCAATTGCAGCACCAGCGCAACGGTTCCCCAGATCAGGATGTCCACCAGGACGAGGCTGGTCGCCAGCGTCGCCGCCAGCGGGATCGCCAGCGCCACCATCGTGCCGCCCAGCACCACGCCGGCGGCCTGGTTGCCGCTCGCCAGCAGCTCGCGCTCGTGCAGCGGCGTGACCGCGACATAGACGGCCACCCCGATCAGGAACAGGGCCAGGGTCGCTCCGAAATGCAGAAGCAGCAGCGGCAAGCCGGATTCGAGTCCCTGCAGGATTTGCGCGACGCTGGTGTCCATGGTGTCTTCCGTAGGGGCTGGCGGGATCGGGCGGGAAATTCAGGAGAGGGAGAGCGAGGCGGGGTTGACGTCGATGCCGGCGCGGACCTCCACCCACGCCTCGCCGCCGTCCTCCACCGCCGCGACCAGCACATATTCGGTGCGGGGCGCGGGGTCCGCGGCGCCCGTGGGGGCCGCGTAGAGCATGGCGGTCACGCGGCGGGTGCGGCTGCCGCGGTGGTCGGTCAGCGTCTCGTCGAAGGTGACGGGGGCGATGCGGGACGCGCCGGGCGACCACTGCCGCCCGTACAGCTTGCCGTCCTTGGTCTGGAACTGCGGGTAGCCGATCATCCCGTCGCCGGGGTCCAGCCAGAAGCCCCATTCGTCGTTGTCGGTGGGGTGCACCTCGTCCAGCATGGAGAACCAGCGGCATTCGTCCGGCGCGCCCCCGGCCCCCAGGTGAAGCTGGTAGAAACCGCTTCCGCCCGGAAGATACAGCCGGTGCAGCGTCACGCCGCCACCCGTCAGCGTGCCGACGGCCTCGACGCTGACCATCGAGCCGGCCCCCTCCGGCGCCGTGGCCTTGATCGCGCCACCGCCCAACAGGAAGGGCGTGGGATCGGGCGTCAGCGTCATGCCCACCCGGAACAGCGACGGTTCGTAGGACGCGCCGGTGGCCTTGGCCTTCACGATGCCGGCGGCGGTACTCCAGGGCGAACGGGTCATGGCGGAACCTCCGGATCGGGAGCCCGAGGAGCGGCGGCGCAGGACGGTCACGGCCACCACCATCCCCCCGACGAGGACGATCAGAAGAATCAGGGTGCCCCAGCCACCCCCGGAGCCTCCATCGGAGCCGGCCGGGGAAGACGGCGTCTCCGGCGTGGCCTGCGCGACGTCGCGCGGAATGTCGGGTGGCAGATAGTTGGGGTCGCGCGGCCGGTCCTCCTGCGCGCGCAGGCGGGTGTCGAGATCGTCCAGGCGGCGGCGCAGGTCGGGGTCGTCCTGCGCACGCCGCTCCGCCTCCGCGCGCCACTCCGCGTAGCCGGGATCGCCCTGGTGGTTGTGGAACCAGTCGGCGTAGCCGGGGCGCGACAGGTTATCGAGCAGGAACCACAGGAACAGCCCGTCCCACAGGCCGAAGCTGGGACGGCTGCCATAGGCCCAGCCCGGCGGACGCCAGCCGCCGTACCAGCCGCCCGGTCCATAGCCGCCGGTGCGCCGCTGCCCCCAGCCGGAGCCGGAACTCGAACCCCAACCCCCTCCTCCGCTCCAGCCGGAGCCGGACCCGGAACGGGGAGGCGGCGCGGCGACCGGCGGGGTCCGCTCCCGCTGTTGTTGCTGTTGCTGCGTCCGGTAGCGGTCCAGCGCCTCGCCGCTCGAACGCCGGGACACACCCACATCGCCACCGCCGGACGGCGCCCCGCCGGGAAAGCCGAAGGACGGCCCGCCCTGGGGGCGGCTGTAGCCACCGCTGCCGGTGGACGGCGCGCGCGAGGGGGCGGAGCGGGTGGAGAAGGACGGGGTGCGAACGGACGGACGGCTGTATCCGCCGCTGGAGCTTCGCCCCCCGCCGGCCCGCGCCTCCGCCGCCTGCGGCCAGAGCAGCGTGGCGGTGGCCGCGGCAAGCCCGGCGGACACCGCCGCGGGTGCGGCGGCGGGCAACGGGTGGAGCGGCGCCAGCGCCAGAAGGACGCTCAGGAACCGGGCGATCATCCGGTGTCGAAGGGACATGGGGCCTGAGGGCATGGAGCCTGTGCGGTGCCGTGGATGCCGGCCAGAACACCCTACATGCCCAATTGTTCACCATCAACCTCTTCGCCGGCCAACCTCTTCGCCGGCGGGTTGGACATGGTGATGCGGCGGCCCGCGCAGAAACCCCACCGGGGCGATCATTGCAAAGACCATGAGGAATTCAGGAAATCGCCGCCCCTCCACAGGGCCGGCGGGAGCAAGTTGTAATACCACTTCTATGGCCGGCGCCTGAAAACGTGTCGCAGGCGGAGCGTTGACTTGACGACTCCCAAGGCCGCGACGTAAGACATCTCCGTTCCGCGGAAGTTCCTTCCGGAATGGTAGGACCAGCGGCGTGGCAAGACGCCGCAAGGGCAAAAAGCCGGGTCCGCGAGCGCGCCCCCCGGGTCGGGGAATCGGACGACTGTTGAGCAACCTTGGATGAGAGGACCGCACCGTGCTTGAAGCTTACCGCCAGCATGTCGCTGAGCGTGCCGCGCTCGGAATTCCCCCGCTGCCGCTTTCGGCCAAGCAGACCGAGGAGCTGGTCGACCTTCTCCTGAACCCGCCGCAGGGCGAGGAAGCCTTCCTGGTCGATCTCATCACGCACCGCGTCCCGGCGGGCGTCGACGACGCCGCCAAGGTCAAGGCCGCCTTCCTGGCCTCGCTCGCCAAGGGCAACGAGACCTCGCCGCTGATCTCCAAGGTCAAGGCGACGGAGTTGCTGGGCACCATGCTCGGCGGCTTCAACATCAAGCCGCTGATCGACCTGCTGGGCGACGCCGAGTGCGGCGAGGCCGCCGCCGCGGGTCTGAAGACCACGCTGCTGATGTTCGACTACTTCCACGACGTCAAGGAACTGGCCGACAAGGGCAACGCCAACGCCAAGGCGGTGATCCAGTCCTGGGCCGACGCCGAGTGGTTCACCTCGCGTCCCGAGGTCCCGGCCAGCCTGACGCTGACCATCTTCAAGGTGTCGGGCGAGACCAACACCGACGACCTGTCGCCGGCCCCGGACGCCTGGTCGCGCCCGGACATCCCGCTGCACGCCCTGGCCATGCTGAAGAACCCGCGCCCCGGCATCGTGCCGGAGGAGGCCGGCGTCCGCGGCCCGATCAAGCAGCTTGAGGATCTGAAGGCCAAGGGCAACCTGGTCGCCTATGTCGGCGACGTGGTCGGCACCGGCTCCTCGCGCAAGTCGGCCACCAACTCCGTGCTGTGGTGGACGGGCGAGGACATCCCCTACGTCCCGAACAAGCGCTTCGGCGGCGTCTGCCTGGGCTCCAAGATCGCCCCGATCTTCTACAACACCATGGAAGACGCCGGCGCCCTGCCGATCGAACTCGACGTCTCGCAGATGGAGACGGGCGACACGGTCGAGCTGCGCCCCTACGAGGGCAAGGCGCTGAAGAACGGCGCGGTGATCGCCGAGTTCACCGTCAAGTCCGACGTGATCTTCGACGAGGTGCGCGCCGGCGGCCGCATCCCGCTGATCATCGGCCGCGGCCTGACCGCCCGTGCCCGTGAGGCGCTGGGCCTCGCCCCGTCGACCCTGTTCCGCCTGCCGTCCTCCCCGGTCGACAGCGGCAAGGGCTTCACGCTCGCCCAGAAGATGGTCGGCCGCGCGGTCGGCCTGGCGGAAGGCCAGGGCGTGCGTCCGGGCACCTATTGCGAGCCGAAGATGACCACGGTCGGCTCGCAGGACACCACCGGCCCGATGACCCGCGACGAGCTGAAGGATCTGGCCTGCCTCGGCTTCTCCGCCGATCTGGTCATGCAGTCCTTCTGCCACACCGCGGCCTATCCGAAGCTGGTGGACGTCAAGACCCACCGCGAGCTGCCGACCTTCATCTCGACCCGCGGCGGCGTCGCCCTGCGTCCGGGCGACGGCGTGATCCACTCCTGGCTGAACCGCCTGCTGATGCCCGACACCGTCGGCACCGGCGGCGACAGCCACACCCGCTTCCCCATCGGCATCAGCTTCCCCGCCGGCTCGGGCCTCGTCGCCTTCGCCGCGGCCACCGGCGTCATGCCGCTGGACATGCCGGAGTCGGTGCTGGTCCGCTTCAAGGGCGCGCTGCAGCCGGGCGTCACGCTGCGTGACCTCGTCAACGCGATCCCGCTCTACGCCATCCGCCAGGGTCTGCTGACGGTGGAGAAGAAGGGCAAGAAGAACATCTTCTCCGGCCGCATCCTGGAGATCGAGGGTCTGCCCGAGCTGAAGGTGGAGCAGGCGTTCGAACTGTCCGACGCCTCGGCCGAGCGGTCCGCCGCCGCCTGCACCGTCCGGCTCAACAAGGAGCCGATCATCGAGTACATGCGCTCCAACATCACCCTGATGAAGTGGATGATCGCCAACGGGTACGAGGACGCCCGGACGCTCGGCCGCCGCATCAAGGCGATGGAGGACTGGATCGCCAACCCGTCGCTGCTCGAGCCGGACGCCGACGCCGAGTACGCCGCCGTGATCGAGATCGATCTGGCCGACATCAAGGAGCCGATCGTCGCCTGCCCGAACGACCCGGACGACGTGAAGCTGCTGTCGGAGGTTGCCGGCGACAAGATCGACGAGGTCTTCATCGGCTCCTGCATGACCAACATCGGCCACTTCCGCGCCGCCGGAAAGATCCTGGACGGGAAGACCGACATCCCGACCCGCCTGTGGATCGCCCCGCCGACCAAGATGGACGCCCAGATCCTGACCGAGGAAGGCTATTACGGCGTTCTCGGCAAGTCGGGTGCCCGCATGGAGATGCCCGGCTGTTCGCTGTGCATGGGCAACCAGGCGCAGATCCGCAAGGGCTCGACGGCCATCTCGACCTCGACCCGCAACTTCCCGAACCGCCTGGGCATCGACACCCGCGTCTATCTCGGCTCCGCCGAGTTGTCCGCCGTCGCCGCCCTGCTGGGCAAGCTGCCGACCCCGGCCGAGTATCTGGAGCAGGTGAGCGTCGTCAACCAGAAGGCTGGCGACATCTACCGCTACATGAACTTCGACCAAATCAAGGAGTTCCAGGACGTGGCCGACACGGTCGCCGCCTGATCCGCCTGCACCTCTTCCCCTCCCCTCGCGCAAGCGGGGGGAGGTCGGGAGGGGGCCGGGTGCGAGAACTTCCGCGTTGATGAAAAGCCCCGCCGGGATCGCTCCGGCGGGGCTTTTCATCTTTGGCATTGAGATTTGAACCGCAAAGACACGAAGAGCCTCAGTCCGAACGCTCCGCGCCATGAGCACCGGCCTGCGCCAGATAGGCGCGCGGCGACGCCCCCAGCGTCCGCTTGAACATCGTCGTGAAAGCCGCCGGGTTGTCGTAGCCGAGATCCAGCGCGACCGTCGTCACCGGCACCCCGGCGACCAGACGCGGCAGGGCGGACACCAAGCACGCCTGCTGGCGCCACTCCACGAAGCTCAGCCCCGTCTCGCGCCGGAACAGCCGCGTGAAGTTGCGGCGGCTCATGCCCAGCCCGTCGCTCCACCCCTCGATCGTCGCCTGGATCGTCGGCTCCTGGAGGAACCGCCGGCAGCGCTCCGCCAGGGCGGCGTGGGCGGGAAAGGGAAGCGACAGCGGTTCCACCGGAAGCCGCCGCATCTCGTGCAGAAGCAATGCCATCACCGCGCCGTCGTGGCTGTCCGGATCGTAGTCCACCGGCACGTCGATCGCCCGTCCGATCAGGCTGCGGAAGAAGGGCGACAGCGCCACCACCTCGCAGCGGCCCGGCATGGTGTCGGCCAGCGCGGGAGCCAGATAGAGGCTCCGCGTCATGACCATCCCGATCATGCGGACCTCGTGCGGAACGCCCGGCGGAATCCACAGCCCGCAATGGGGCGGCATCACCCAGCGCCCCTGGGCGGTGGAGAGCACAAGCGTCCCCGTCGCCCCGGACAGCAACTGCCCGCGCCGGTGCGTGTGGGCGGCCAGCACGGTGCCGTCCGCGTGATCCTGCCCCAGGGCGATCAGCGGCCTGGGCGACTCCTCGACCGTGTCGATGCGCAGGTTCCGGACCATGGCCCAGTCTCGTAAGAAATCGGCCTGACCGCGGTGGCAGGCCGCCGCCGCCCACCATAGGCTGTTGCTCCACACCAAGCAACGCGCCGCCCGCCGGCCAAGCGCCAAACCCGGCCAAGCGCCAAACCCGGCCAAGCGCCCAAAAAGGCTTCCTTTCGTGACCGACACCACCCTGTCCCGGCCCAAGGCCGGGGGGACGGCCCTGCCCGTCCTGGGGACGATCAGCGTCTGCCATTTGCTGAACGACCTGATCCAGTCCCTGCTGCCAGCGATCTACCCGATCCTGAAGGGCGGATTCGACCTCAGCTTCGCGCAGATCGGCCTGCTCACCCTGATCTACCAGATCACCGCCTCGCTGCTTCAGCCGATCATCGGGCTCGCCACCGACCGGCGGCCGGCGCCCTACTCCCTGACCATCGGCATGGGGGCGTCGCTGGTCGGGCTGGTCACGCTGGCCTTCGCGCCGAACTACGCGGCGCTGCTGATCGGAGCGACCCTGCTGGGCCTCGGTTCCTCGGTCTTCCATCCGGAAGCGTCGCGGATCGCCCGTCTGGCCTCCGGCGGGGCGCACGGGCTGGCGCAGTCGCTGTTCCAGGTGGGCGGCAACGCCGGGTCGGCGCTGGGGCCGCTGCTGGCCGCCTACATCATCCTGCCGCGCGGGCAGGAGAGCCTGTCCTGGTTCGCACTGGCCGCCCTGGGCGGCATGGTCCTGCTGACCGGCATCGGCCGCTGGTACGCGCGCAGCGACCACGCCCGCCCGGTCCGCCGCGGCGCCGCGGTCCGTCACGCCGGCCTGACCCACGGGCAGGTGAACCGGGCGCTGGCCGTGCTGATGGTGCTGATCCTGTCCAAATACGTCTACCTGGCCAGCCTCACCAGCTTCTACACCTTCTTCCTGATGGAGCGTTTCGCCCTGGAGCCGGACGCGGCGCAGCTCTGCCTGTTCGTCTTCCTGGCGGCGGTGGCGATCGGCACGATCATCGGCGGCCCGATCGGCGACCGGATCGGACGCAAGACGGTCATCTGGGTGTCGATCCTCGGCATTCTGCCCTTCACGCTTCTGCTGCCCCATGTCGGGCTGTCCGCGACGGTCATGCTCAGCGCGGTGATCGGGCTGGCCCTGGCCTCGGCCTTCCCGGCCATCATCGTTTACGCGCAGGAACTGATGCCCGGCCGCGTCGGCATGGTGTCCGGCCTGTTCTTCGGTCTGGCCTTCGGGATCGGCGGAGTGGCCGCCGCCGGACTCGGCGTCCTGGCCGACTGGAAAGGCATCGGCTTCGTCTTCCAGGCCAGTTCGGTCGTCCCTCTGCTCGGCCTGTTCGCTGCGCTGCTGCCCAACCTGTCCCCGCACAAGGAGCCCTGAACCGCAAGCGCGCCGCCGCGGGTCCGCCGGACGGGTCTCCGCTCCACCATCCGGAAAAAGGCTGTTTCGGCCTCGACAGGCCGGGCCGCCGTCGTCCAGACTGCCTCCCCAAATAGAATCAAACAACCAAAGGGAGGCAGGGATGGCGGCGGCTCCGTCCGGGATGGTGTTCGAGAACCCCGCGAACGGCCAGCGGGAGGCGGTGACCAACCGCGAGATCCTCTGGGCCTTTCTGCTCGGCCCCGTCTACTTCGCGAAAAAGGCCGAGTGGCTGCACGCCGGGATTCACGCGCTGCTGATCCTCATCTCCCTCCTGCTGTGGCCGACCGGCATTCTGATGACGCTGGGCGTCTGGGTCGGCTACGCCTGCGCGGCCCCGACGATCCTGGAATACCGGTACCAGAAGATGGGCTGGGAGAAGGTCGGTACGTGACGGGGCTCTCCCATTGAGCCCCCACCCAACCCTCCCCCGCTGAGCGGGGGAGGGCTTTCAAACGCAGGGCTCACGCGGTCGCGCCGAACTCCTCGGGAGCCAGCACCAGCACGCCGTCCTCGTCGGCGAAGACGAGATCGCCGGAATTGATACGGATGCCGGCCAGCGTCACCGGCAGCCCCGTCTGGCCCTCGCCGTTGCGGACGGTCTTGCGCGGGATCGCCGCCAGCGCCTTGATGCCCAGGTCCAGCGTGGCAAGCACGGCGGCATCGCGGACGCAACCGTGGATGACCACGCCTTCCCAACCGTTCTTCACCGCGTCCTTGGCGATCAGGTCGCCCATCAGGGCGGCGCGCAGGCCGCCGCCGCCGTCCACCACCAGCACCTTGCCCCGACCCGGCGTGCCCAGCGTCTCCTTGACGCGGGAATTGTCCTCGAAGCACTTCACGGTCACCGCGGCGCCGCTGAATTTGCAACGCCCGCCGAAATCGCGGAAGACGGGGTCGGCGACGCGGGCGGTCTTCTCGAACCGGTCGTAGAGGTCGCAGGTGCTGTCGAAATCGGTCATGCGGTTTCGCTCCCCTTCTTTAGGTATTGGCGGAAGAATACCCCCAGATCGGCGATGGTCAATCCTCCGGCGCGGCGATGGCCCCGGTGCTGGTGCGCTCCAGGATGGCGCTGCGGCGGAAGCGGTAGAGTTCGGCGGGGCGCCCGCCGGTCTGGCTCTCATACTGGCCGGTCGGCTCCACCAGCCCGCCGGAGATCATCAGGCGCCGGAAATTCTGCTTGTGCAGCCGCTCGCCGGACAGCGCCTCGACCACCTGCTGAAGCTGGTGCAGGGTGAAGGTCGGGGGCAGCAGCTCGAACACGATGGGGCGGTATTTCAGCTTGCCGCGCAGCCGCTCCAGCGCCGTCGCCAGGACGCGGCGGCCGTCGCGGGCCATCGGGCGGCCCAGCGCGCGCGGCATCTCCAGCCGCACCGTCCGCTCCTCCACCCCCGCCCGGCGGGCAAGGTCATGGTCGCGGAACGCCTCCACCACCAGCCCGGCCTCGTAGAGCAGCTCGTAGCGTTCCAGCACCCGTTCGGAGTCCCACTCCCCGCCATCCAGGGCGAAGGCCATGCGGGCGCGCTCGCCGCGGCGGGCGCGGGCGGGCTCGTCCGGGGCGGCAGCGACCCAGCGGGCGAGCGCCGGGCGGATCACCGAGTCGAGCAGCGCCGGCGGCGACTCGCGCCAGTCCTCCCAGGGGAAGAACTCGTAGAGGCCGCGCCATTCCGCGCCGTCGATGCGAAGCGGCGCCTCGCGCAGCAAGGCCAGATAGCCGACCACCAGAGAGCGCGGGCCACCGAACAGCTCATGCGGGTCGCGGTAGCGGTCGCCGAAGCTGTAGAGCTGCTCGACATAGCGCAGGGTCAGCCCGGCCGCGTCCTCCGCCACCGCGCGCAGGCCGTCCTGAAGGGTGCGGAAGCGCTCGGGATCGAAGGGGGCGCCCGGCAGGGCGTCGCGATGGGGCGGCGGCTCGTCGCCGCGGCGGTGCGATTCGGGGATCTCGAAGCCACTTCGCACGGTCACCACGCGCGGCTCGGCGCCGTTCGCCGGGGACACGCCCACCGAAACGATGGCGGCCGCCAGGCCGATCTGTGTTTCCGAGCCGATCTGTGTTTCCCCTGCCACGCGCCACCCCGTTGCCGATCCGTCGGCGGCAGGATAAGCGGCCCGCCGCGGCAAATCACCGGTCTTTCCGCCGGGCACCCCCGTGAAATCTCGCCGCAAGCCGGCCCGGCATGACACTTTTGTGACTCCCCACAAGCGCCGGGGATGTTACACCAGCCGCGACGCTGAGGCTCGCGCGCGTCCGTGCGGGCTCCCAGCACTGCCGGCCGGCGTAAGTTGGAGAACCACGCATGCTGAATTTGTTCCGGGCCCTGATGCCGCGCGAAGAACGGTTTTTCGACCTGTTCGCCGAGCATGCCCGGACTGTCGCCACGGGCGCCGAAGCGCTGCGGGCGATGATGGCCAGCGGCCAGGACCTGGAGGAGCGGTTCCAAACCATCCGCCGGGTCGAGAGCGAGGCCGACGCCATCGAGAAGGACATCCAGCTCGCCGTCCACCGCAGCTTCATCGTGCCCTTCGACCGTTCGGACATCCAGGAACTCGGCAAGCGGATGGACGACGTGCTCAACCTCATCGAGGAGACCGCGCGTCACCTCGTGGAGGCGGGCTTCACCGACTACACGCCGGAAATGCACGCCCAGGCCGATGCCATCGTGCGCTGCACCAATCGGCTGAGCGCGGGCATCCCCCTGCTCCGCGACATCCCCAAACACGTCGAGCAACTCCACGCGATGACCGCCGAGGTCTCGCGGATCGAGAGCGAAGGCGACCGGCTCCTGCGCGAGGCCAATCACCGGCTGCGCGACGAGAGCGGCGGGCTCGACGCCCCCATCACCCATCGCCACGCCCTTCAACGCGAGATCATCGAGCTGCTGGAACGCGTGCTCGATGCCTGCGAGGACGTGGCCGACACCATCGACGGCATCATCGTCGAACAGGTCTGATCCCATGGAAGCCGCTACCCTCGCCCTGCCCATCCTCATCGGGCTGATCGGCGTCGCCCTCCTCTTCGATTTCCTCAACGGGCTGCACGACGCGGCCAACTCCATCGCGACGGTCGTCTCCACCCGCGTGCTGTCGCCGCGGACCGCCGTCGCGATGGCCGCCTTCTTCAATTTCATCGCCTTCCTGTTCTTCGGGCTGCATGTGGCGACCACCATCGGCACCGGCATCGTCGGGGCGGGGGTGGTGGACCCGCACGTCATCTTCGGCGCGCTGATGGGCGCCATCGTCTGGAACGTCTTCACCTGGTGGCTGGGCATCCCGTCCAGTTCCTCCCACGCGCTGATCGGCGGCCTCGTCGGGGCCGGCGTGGCGAAGGCGGGACTGGACGCCGTGGTGGTGTCCGGTCTGGCGAAGACCGCCGCGGCCATCGTCGTCTCGCCGGTGGTCGGCTTCCTGCTGGCCAGCGTGATGATCGTGGCGGTGTCCTGGCTGTTCCGGCGCACCACCCCCTTCGCGGTCGACCGGCTGTTCCGCCACCTGCAGATCGGCTCCGCCGCGCTCTACAGCCTGGGGCACGGCGGCAACGACGCGCAGAAGACCATGGGCATCATCGCCGTACTGCTCTATTCCCAGGGCCTGTTGGGCGAAACCTTCCACGTGCCCTTCTGGGTGGTCATCACCTGCCAGGCCGCGATGGGTCTGGGCACGCTGTTCGGCGGCTGGCGGATCGTCAAGACCATGGGGTCGAAGCTGACCGACCTGAAGCCGGTCCAGGGCTCCTGCGCGGAGACGGGCGGAGCCATCACCCTGTTCGTCGCGACGTGGCTCGGCGTGCCGGTCAGCACGACGCACACCATCACCGGCGCGATCATCGGTGTCGGCGCCGCCCGCCGCACCAGCGCGGTGCGCTGGGGTCTGGCGCAGGGCATCGTGATGGCCTGGGTCATCACCCTGCCGGCGACCGCCGTGGTCGGCGCGCTCTTCTACGAGCTGTCGCTGGCGCTGTGGTGACAGCCGGAACGCGGCACGGCGGGCCGGAAAGGCCCGCCACCGGCTTCCGCGAGCGAGCCCCGAATGCGACTCCCCAAACGCGAAAAGGGCGGCCCAAGGCCGCCCTTTTTCGTACCGTCCGCGCTGAAAATGGAGCGGGCGAAGGGATTCGAACCCTCGACCCCAACCTTGGCAAGGTTGTGCTCTACCCCTGAGCTACGCCCGCGCCGCTCCAGCGGAGGAGCGCCCGTATACGCTCCGGCGACGGCCAAGGCAAGCCTTAATTTTCACGCCGCCTCAAGCCGCGCGGCGCCCCGGGGCAGGCATGGCAGGCAGGCTTGGCAGGAATCCGGGCCGGCGCATGCTGCCGCTTGCTGATTGCACAAGAAAACATACCAACATATGCTAGGCTGAGCTTTTCCGAGTGAAATTATCCATCTCTTGTTTTGAATGTCTGCGCATTCGAAATTGTTTCCTCTAACATGCCGATGACGCTCCGCAGGGGGGCTTCGATGGCCGGAACGGACATGGACTTGGGCGAATCGCAATCGATGCCCTCGGCGGCGCCTCGGGGCGCGCCTCGGGACGCGTCGTGCCGGCCCATGCCCGCGCCCGACGCCATGCCCGCCGCCGACTCGCCGGATGGCGGAGCGGCCCGGCGCAACGGCGCCGAACGCAAGGTCGTGACCGTGCTGTTCGCCGACATCGTCGAATCCTCCAGCATGGTGTCGGGCCGCGACCCGGAGGAGGCCGACCAAACCCTTCTCACCATCCTGCAAATCCTGACCGACGCGGTGGAGCGCTACGGCGGCACGGTGGCCCAGGTGTTGGGCGACGGCATCATGGCGGTGTTCGGCGCCCCCTCCGCTCAGGAGGACCACGCGTTGCGCGCCTGCCTCGCCGCACAGGACATCGCCCGCTCGGCCATCGATTCGGACGAGTTCAAAATGCGGATCGGCATCAGCTCCGGCGAGGTGGTGGCCCAGATCATCGAGACAGGCGTCTGGACCGACTACCGCACGGTGGGCGAGACCGTGCATGTCGCCGCCAAGCTGCAGCAGCGGGCGCACCCCAACAGCGTGCTGCTGAGCCACGAGACGTTGGACCTCGTGCCGAAGGGCCTGACCGTCCGCCCGGCGGGGACGCTGCGCCTGTCCGCCACGGCGGAACCGGTGACCGCCTTCGCGCTGGAAGCGGCGCGGGCGATGCGGCGCACGGCGATGGATCTGCTGTCCGCCGAAGGCACCCTGTTCGTCGGGCGCCAACCTGAGTTGGCGGTGCTGACCGGCGCGCTGCGGCAGGCCCAGCGGGGACGCGGCGCCTGCACCGTCCTGATCGGGGAGGCCGGCATCGGCAAATCGAGGCTGACCGGAGAGCTGATGCGCAGCCCGGAGGCGGCGGCCTTCACCGTCGTCATCTGGCCGCAGTTCCCGATCCGCCGCCTGGGCGACCCCGACGATCTGGAGGCGGCAGCCCGTTGCCTCGCCCTGTCGGTCCGTGGGGCCGCGGATGGCCCGGCGCTGGATGGCCCCACGCCGGATGGCTCCACGCTGGATGGCTTGGCGGTGACGCGCCTGACCGCCGCCGCCGCGCGCAACGGCGGCGAACTGGCCGGCGAAGCGATGCGGGAACTGCTCGGCCAGCCTTCCGTCCATCCGCTGTGGCAAGGGCTCGACCCGGCCCAGAAGGCCGACTTCAGCGTCGAGGGGCTGGTCGCGGCGATCCGCGAGCTGTCGGTGGAGCGCCCGCTGCTGATCCTCGTCGAGGACGCGCACTGGACGCGCGGGCTGACCAACCGCCTGCTGGACACCTTGTCCGAGGGGGTGGAGGACGCCCGGGTCTTCGTCCTGGTCACCTCGCGGCCGGACACGCCGGGCGGCTGGACCGCGCCGGACTCCGTCCACACCCTCGCGCTCGAACCGCTGGAGCCGCTGCAGGCCGACGAGTTCCTGGACCACTGGCTGGGCCACAGCCCGTCGCTGGCCGACCTGAAGGCGCGCGTCGCCACGCAAAGCCAGGGCGTGCCGCTCTATCTGGAGGAATCGCTGCGCACCCTGGAGACCACCGGGGTCATCGTCGGCAGCCCGGGCCGTTACAACCTGGGCAAGACCGACGCCCGGATGGCTTTGCCGGCCACGGTGCACGGCTTGCTCGCTTCACGGATCGACGCGCTGGAGCCCGGCCCGCGCCGGGTGCTGATGCACGCGGCGGTGATCGGCACGTCGGTCGATCTGGGCCTGCTGCGCGCGGTGTCCCCGATCCCCGCCGCCGAACTGCCGTCGGCTTTGGCCCGGCTGGAGCAGAGCGGCTTTTTCGCGCGTTCCCGCCTGCTGCCGAATCTGGAGCTGACCTTCCGCCACGCGCTGGTCCAGGAGGTCGCCTACGCCACCCTGACCAAGCGGGAGCGTCAGCCGCTGCACGGGCGGGTTCTGCACGCTCTGCGCCGGCGGTCCGACCGCAACCTGCCCAACCGGGCCGAACTGATCGCCCATCACGCCTTCTACGCCGAGGATTGGCCGCTCGCCTGCGCCTACGGACGCCGGGCCGGACGCCGGGCGGAGATGCGTTGCAAGCATTTCGACGCCGGGCGTTTCTACGAACAGGCGCTGAAGGCCTTGGACCATCTGCCGGACACCCGCCGCAACACCCAGCGGCGGATCGACCTGTGGATCGGCATTCCCCTCGTCCTGCTGCCGCAGGGGCGCCAATTGGCCGGCGACCCGCTGGAGGAGGCGCGGGACATGGCTCTGGGCATCGACGACCGTGTCCGCTACGCCCGGGCGACCTCGCTTAAGGCGTCCTTCCAATGGGTCTACGGCGTGCTCGACGGAGCCATCGCGCTCAGCCGCAGCGCGCTCGACCATCTGGGCAACCAGGGGACGATGGAACTGCGCATCCAGGGGCTGATGCGGCTGGGCGGCATGCTGGTGGACAAGGGGCAATTCCCGGAGGCCCAGGAAAAGCTGGAGCAGGCGCGCACCCTGGCGCTGGCCCATGCCCCCCGCGCGCGGTTCGGCCTGACCGCGGTGGCGGTCGCCATCACCGCCGCCTACCAGGGCCGCTGCCTCGCCGAACTGGGGCGCGACGAGGAGGCCGTCCGGGTGATGCACCACGCGCTCGACATCGCGGAAGAGGTCGGGCACGCCTTCTCCGTGTCATCGGTGAAGGTGCATCTGGCGCTGGTCCACATCATCGGCGAGCGCTTCACCGAGGCCCTGCCGCTGCTGAAGGACGCGGTGACGATCACCGAGGCGACGCGCCTGCACATCTTCCAGCCGATCACGCTGGGCGCGCTGGGCTACGCCATCGCCCGCACCGGCGGGGCCGCGGAGGGTGCGCGGCTGCTGAACGCCAGCCTGGAACAGGCGCACATTCTGAATCACTCGCTGCCCAGGCCGCGGATTCTGAACTGGATGTCCGATCTGGCCCTGGAAACGGCGCAGCACGACACCGCGATCGGCTGCGCCGCCAACGCGCTGGGCATCGCGACGGACGCCGGGCAACTGTCCGAGCAGGGCTGGTCGCACTTCGCCCTGGCCCAGGCCTTCACCGCCACCGGCCAGCACCGCGAAGCCATGGAGCATCTGGCGGCTGCCGAGACGATGAGCCGCCAGCTGTCCATGATGCCGCTTTCCGACCGCTGCCGGACCTTCCGCCGCTGCCTCGCCGCGGCCGGCCTGACCCGATGAACGCCCCGCCGGAGCGTCAGGCCACCAGCGTGGTGCTGCCCGCGGCGGTGCTGCGGAAATGGTTCAGCACATAGACCCGGACGCTGGTGGCGAAGGGGATGCCTTCGGTCCGGCCGTCGTGGATGTCGGCGCACAGCGCCTCCAGCGACTTGCCCTGGGACTTGGCGATGTCCTTCAGGCCGTCCCAGATCGTCGCCTCCAGCCGCAGGGTGGCGCGGCGCCCTCCGATCGTCAGCGAGCGGGTCACCACGGCGGGCGGAGCTGCGAGCGAGCTGAGGTCGGCCATCTCGTCGAGGCTGCGGGGAATGCGGCGGTCCAACTTCATCGGTACGCTCCTGTCTCGGCTGGCCGGTTCTCGGCCTGGCGAATTTTTCCCGGGTCACCGGAATTTTTCCGGGACTGAACATACGCGTGTGCGTGTGTAAGCGATCTTTACCCGGGCACGGGGCGTCCGGCATGTGAAGTTCTTCACAGTCCGGACGGGGCGTTCCAGCGAAGGTTTCGACATACCGCAGTATTCGCGGTTCCTCGAAACCCACGCCCAGGAGCTGTTCCCATGACCGCCATCATCGACCAGACCGCCCTCATCCGTGGTGCCGACGGCCGTCTCTTCGCCGTGACCGCCCAGGGCGTGACCGAAGTTGCCGAGCAGGCCGCCGCGCTGACCGCCGCCGCCCGCATCGGCGACCGCCGCACCTTCAACAGCGACGACCACGAGGCCGCCCGCCACGCGATCACCCCGGGCCTCTGATCGGCGGGGCGAACCTGCAGGGCCCGCTGCTCGGGCCTGTTCTTCGGGCCGTGGCGGCCGGCGTTTTCCCTGGCCGGCCTGCCACGGTCCCCGCCCGCTCCCTCGTCCTTCGCCGGTTTTCCGTCCGGCTCAACCACGGGCATACCAGGTCGGCATCCTACGGCGGAGACCCTCTTCCATGCCCCTCGACTTCGTCCGCGGCATCGCCCGGGACCCGTCCATGTCCGACCAGCCGCTGAAGGTCCACACCACCGGAACCCACCGGATCGCCACGCCGGACCAGACGCTGGCCCGCGTCGCCCCCTTCCTTCCCGTCATGGGCATCACGCGGGTGGCGAACGTCACGGGGCTCGACCATGTCGGCATCCCGGTCGTGATGGTGAC
Source organism: Azospirillum formosense (assembly GCF_013340925.1). Lineage (GTDB taxonomy): Bacteria > Pseudomonadota > Alphaproteobacteria > Azospirillales > Azospirillaceae > Azospirillum > Azospirillum formosense. The sequence continues at coordinate 8,201 of NZ_WHOR01000050.1, read as the reverse complement.
CCGTCCAAATTCCCGCTCCATCTCCGTCGCCCAGGGCAAGGGCGTGACGTTGGCCGCCGCAAAGGTGTCGGGCGTCATGGAGTCGATCGAGAGCTATCACGCCGAACGCATCACGCTGCCCCTGAAATACGCCAGCCACGACGAGTTGCGCTGGACCCATAGGGTGGTGGACGTGGCCCGTCTGCCGCGGCTGTCGACCAGCCGCTTCACCCCCCACACTCCGATGCTGTGGATCGAGGGCGAGGATCTGCTGGGCGGCGGACGCAAATGGGTGCCCTTCGAGACGGTTCATCTGAATTTCACGCTGCCGATGCCGCCGGGGTCCGGCTGCTTCCTCGCCGGGTCCAACGGCTTGGCCTCGGGCAACAGCCTCGCCGAGGCGACCGCGCACGCCATGACCGAACTGGTCGAGCGCGACGCCGCCACGCTGTGGCGCCTCGCCTCCCCGGAGGCCCAGGCCGCCACCCGCATCGATCCGGCCACCATCGACGACCCGGTCTGCCGCTCCCTGCTCGACCGCTTCGACGACGCGGGCGTCGCGGTCGGCCTGTGGGACATCACCAGCGACATCGGCCTGCCGGCCATCCTCTGCCGCATCGCGACACGGGAGGACGCGCCGCAGCACAGCATCCGCCCGGCCATGGGCATGGGCTGCCACGCCGCGCCCGAAGTCGCGCTGTCCCGCGCCCTGACCGAGGCGGCGCAAAGCCGGCTGACCTTCATCGCGGGGGCGCGCGACGACATGTCCCGCTCCGAATACGAACGCCATCTCGACCCGGCGCAGCACGCGCGCTGGACGGCGCTGATCACCGAAGGCGCCGGGCGCCGCGACTTCGCCGCTCTGCGCAGCCTTGCCGGGCGCACCGTCGAGGAGGATCTGGCCTGCCAGCTCGACCGGCTGCGCGCCGCCGGCATCGAGGAGGCCGTGGCGGTGGACCTGACCAAGCCGGAGTTCGGCATCGCCGTGGTCCGTCTGGTCATCCCCGGCCTGGAAGGGCTGGACTCCACCCCGGACTACGCGATGGGCGCAAGGGCGCGCGCCGCGGCCGGTGTTTGAGGCCGGACTTGGCATCGTGAGAGCAAAGGCGGAGATCCCCATGCAGACGCCGGACGGCCTTTATGTCTTCCTCGGCCCCACCCTGCCCCGCGCCGGCGCGGCCCGGATTCTCGACGCCACCTATCTGCCGCCGGTCGCCCAGGGCGACATCATCCGGCTGTGCGACCGCAGGCCGCGGGCGATCGGCATCGTGGACGGCTACTTCGAGAACATCCCGTCCGTCTGGCACAAGGAGATCCTGCACGCCATCCACCAGGGGGTGGCCGTGTTCGGAGCGTCCAGCATGGGCGCCCTGCGCGCCGCGGAGTTGCATCCCTTCGGCATGATCGGCGTCGGCGCCGTCTTCGAAGCCTTCCGCGACGGGCGGCTGGAGGACGACGACGAGGTGGCGGTGATCCACGGCCCGGCGGAACTCGGCTATCCCAGCCTGTCCGAGGCCATGGTGAACATCCGCCGCACGCTGGCCGACGCCGCGCAGGAGGGCGTCGTCCCCACCACCACGGCGCAGCGGCTGGAAGCGATCGCCAAGGCACTGCCCTATCGGGAGCGCGGCTATGGCCGGGTGCTCCGCCTCGCCGCCGCCGAGGGGCTGCCGGAGGAGGAACTCGCCGATTTCCGCCACTGGCTGCCCAACGGACGGATCGACCAGAAGCGGGAGGACGCGTTGGACCTGCTCCAGACCATGCGCCGCTGGGCCGTGGGCGGCGGGCGGGCGCCCGAGGCGCGGTTCCATTTCGAGCACACCGCCCTTTGGGACCGCGCGCTGCGGGACGGCGTGCACCGCCCGGTTCCGCATCCCCCGACGGGGAATCCGCTGGACTGATCGTCCACCGGGTGCCATCAACGGTCCAACGGCACTCAACCGGGACCGTGAACGCCATGGCCTTACTGAAGGACATCGCCGCCATCCTGCGGCGCAACCGAATGTTGGGGGTTCTCGACGACGCCCGGATGCAGGAGCTGGTCGCGCTGGGCCGGGTGTCGCGGTTCAGCGAGAACCAGACCGTCTTCAGCAAGGGCGATCCCGGCGATTGCCTGTACGCCATCATGAAGGGTCAGATCGCCGTTTCGACCTCGTCCGAGGACGGCAAGATGATGCTGCTCAACATCCTGAACCCCGGCGACGTGCTGGGGGAGATCGCGCTGATCGACGGGAAGGACCGCACCGCCGGGGCGACCGCGCTGCGGCCGGCGGAACTGTTCCGCATCGATCGTCCGGAATTCATTTCCTTCCTGGAACGGCACCCCTCCCTGTGCATCCGAATGATGGGCGTGCTGTGCGAACGGCTGCGCTGGGTGTCGGAGAACATCGAGGATGCGGTCTTCCACGACGTGCCGCGCCGGCTGGCCCGGCGTATCCTGTTGCTCGGCGACACCTATGGACAGAAGACGCCCGCGGGTTTGCGGATCAACCAGCCCGTGTCACAAGAAGCTCTGGCGGCCATGCTGGGTGTCACCCGGGAGATGGTGAACAAAAGTCTGCGTGCACTGCGCAACTCCGGGTCTATTACCTATAACAAAGGTTTTATCGTCGTCACCAATCTGTACATGCTGAAGGACATGGCGGGAGAGTCGGGTGACGTGCCGTAAGGCCACCTTGCACGTCTGGGGAGTTTTATCGTCGCAAATTTTTTCAATCGCGCTATATTGGCTGCGTGGTTTCAAACACGGCTGACATTCAAGGAATACGGGGCTATGTCGGGTCAGGATTCACAGGCGTCCAACGCGCCATCGCCGCTGAACGCCATCCCGCTGGTGGCGCGTACCGTCAAGCTGTTCGGACGCCCGACGCAACTTCGGTTGGAACCGTCCTATTGGGAAGCGCTGGACGACATCTGCCACCGGGAAGACCTGACCGTGGACGAACTGTGCAGTGACCTCAAGGACCGTCTCGATTCGCAGTCGCGGCGGTCGCGCGGGGTTGCCGTATCGCTCGCCAACGCGGTCCGGGTGTTCATCGTCGGCTATTACCGCAAGGCGGCGACCGAGAAAGGCCACGATCGGGCCGGCCATGGCCGCGGCGATCCCTTCGTCAGCACGCCCTTCGACCTGCCTCCGGCCCAGCCCGCCAAGGAAGGCTGATCTCCTGGCGGTATCCCCGCTGAACAGCGCAGGCCCCGAAGGCCGGGCGGTGACGACCGCTCCGCTGCGAGGAAATGCCGCGTTCGATTGAACGGCGCAACGTCCGGCTTGCGCCGCGACGGGATTTGGTGTGTTGATCGGTCCCGCGGCACAGCCACGGTCGGCTGACCGGGCCGTTGGTGGGCCGCCCGTCCCCGTCCACCGCGGAGCCGACCGTTCATGAGCGGGACCCAGCCGTCCGCCATCAGACCGACACTCACCCGCTGGCTGCGGGACCGTTCCTTCCTGTCCGGCCTTGCCGCCCTGCTGATCCTCATGGCGGTTCTGGGCACGGTGATGCGCCACAATTACCTGCTGTTCCACCTCTGCGTGGAGCTGTTCGCCGTCGCCATCTCCATGACGATCTTCACGATCGCCTGGAACACGCGCGACACGAACCAGTCGCCCTTCCTCGCTTTCGTCGGCCTGTCCATGCCGGGCATCGCGCTGCTGGACCTGCTGCACGCCATCGCCTTTCCCGGCATGAACGTCATCGGCGAGGCCAGCCCCAACCAATCCACCCAGCTCTGGATCGCCGCCCGCGGCCTTCAGGCCGCGGTCTTCCTGGCCGCGCCGCTGCTGACCGAGAAGCGGTTGCGCGCGGGCGACGTGCTGCTGATCCAGGCCGCGGTCGTGGCCTGCACCCTGCTGTCGATCTTCACCTTCCGCATCATGCCGGACAGCTTCGTTCCGGGCGTCGGCTTGACCGCCTTCAAGGTCGGCGCCGAGTATACCTTCAGCGCCGCGGCGGTCGTCGCCTGCCTGCTGCTGTGGCGCAAGCGCCGGCAATTCGAGCCCAGAGTGTTCGGCCTGACCTTCGCCGGCATCGCCCTGCTGGCCCCGCAGGAGCTGATCTTCACGCTCTACACCGACCCTCACGGGCCGATGAACGCGCTGGGCCATTTCATCAAGATCCTGTCCTTCTACCTGCTGTACAGGGCGATCATCGTCACCGCCCTGCAAAACCCCTACGACCTCGCCTTCTACCGGATGCGCCGCAGCGAGGAGGCCCTGCGCGATCATCTGAGCGGACTCGAATCGCTGATCGCCACCCGCACCGCCGAGCTGCGCGAGAGCGAGGCGCGCTGGCGGGCGCTTCTGGAATGCTCCAACGACTGGTTCTGGGAGACCGACGAGCGCGGGCGATTCACCGCCCTGTCGCCGCGGGTCCAGGAATCCACCGGGCGCGGCGGGGCGGAGCTTCTGGGCTTCACCCACGCCGACCTTCTGGACCGCAACCGTCCCGAGGAGGACTTTCCCGCCCTGACGGAGGCCCTGCACCGGCGGGAGCCCTTCCGCCGCCTGTCCTTCCCGCTGGCCTCGCCGGGGGGAAGCGCGCGCTGGGTCATGGTCAGCGGCACGCCGCGCTACGACGGCAACGGCACCTTTCTCGGCTACCGCGGCACCACCAGCGACATCAGCGCGCGGCGCCAGTCGGCGGAAGCAGCCCGGCAGAAGCAGACCATGGCGGCGCTCGGCAGTCTCGTCGGCGGCCTTGCCCACGAGATCAACAACCTGCTGCAACCGGTCATCAGCCTGTCCGATCTGGCGCGCGGCCGTGCCGGAGAGGATCGCAAGCTCCACGCCTATTTGAACGCCATCCACGACAGCGGGGTGAAAGCCCGCACGATCATGCGCGACGTCCTCCAGTTCGCCCGCGTCGAGGTGGCCGAATCGCCGCCGGGCAACCTGGAGGAGGCCGTGCACTCCGCCCTGGAACTCGCGGCTTCCTCGATGCCGGTGTCCATCGAGATGCATACGCGGCTGGAGCCCGGCCTGAACGCTGTGACGATCACCGCGACCGAACTGACCCAGGTGCTCCTCAACCTGATCCAGAACGCCCGCGATGCCATGCCGCAGGGCGGCACCCTGACCATCGACGCCCGTTCCCTGAGCCTGAAGGAGCGGGACGCGTCCCTCCGCCAGCTCAGCGAAGGCGACTATGTGCGGCTGACCGTCGCCGATACCGGGACCGGCATGGACGAGGCGACGCGCCAGCGCGTGTTCGACCCCTTCTTCACCACCAAGCCGGTCGGGAAAGGGACAGGGCTTGGGCTTTCGGTGGTATATGGTATTGTCAGGAATGGGGGCGGCGACATTCTGGTCGAAAGCACTCTCGGACGCGGAACGTCCTTCATCATCGACCTGCCCACCGCTCCGACCGGCGGACCGGGCCAAACGACACATGGGATGCTGGTTCATGGCGAAGGTGTTGGTCGTTGAGGATTCGGCCGCCGTGCGGCTGGCGGTCACCGAAGTGATCGAACAGGCCGGCCACGAGGTCGTGGAGGCGGAAAACGGCCGCGTCGCCATCGCCCTGCTGGACGGCGGCGCGGTCTTCGACCTGATTGTCACCGACGTGCTGATGCCCGAGGCCGACGGGGTGGAAGTCATCAAGGCCGCGCGCACCCACAACCCCGGCGCGCAGGTGCTCGCCATGTCGGGCGGGGCGCCGAACCTTCCCGCGGGCTACGCCTTGAAGATGGCCGAAATGTTCGCGGCGGACGCCGTCCTCTACAAGCCCTTCCTGAACGAGGAGCTGCGCAAGGCCATCGCCCGCCTGCTGTCCACGACAGGTGGTCCCGAGGCAGGCTGAACGCAGGGCCACGCCGTCCTGATGTTGCTCAAAACACACGACGACACCCCTGTGACACCCTGGGAGCACTCCGGCGGCCATCGGTCCACTTGACCAAAGTTATCCACAAAAAAGTGCATAAGATGGTGGATAAGGCTGTTGAACCTTCGGTCCCGCCTGCCCGCCGCGGGGGTGCCGGGAAAGGCCCTTGAATCGGCGCCGATTCGGGATGCCCCACTCCGAACGGCCAGGAACGGCGCACCCCTTGCGCCCTCCGCTACCCCTAAGATGGGCTGGTCCGCTCCGCCTCCCCTCGCCACTATGAGACCATGCATTGCGATGGTGGAAAGGACGGCGCATGGCCCATTTTCTCGTGACCGGCGGCTGCGGATTCATCGGATCGCATCTGGCCGACCGGCTGATCGGCGACGGGCACCGGGTCACCATTCTGGACGACATGAGCACCGGCCGGTTGGAGAACAAGCCGCTTCTGGCGAAGCTGGTGGTCGGCGACGTCGCCGACCCGGACGCGGTCCACCAGGCCATGCAGGGGGTGGACGGCGTGTTCCATCTGGCCGCCGTCGCCTCCGTCCAGCGCTCGCGCGAGTTGTGGGCGGAAACCCACCGCACCAACCTGTCCGGCACCGTCACCGTCTTCGAGGCGGCGCGCAGCGCCCGCAACGGCGCCCCGGTTCCGGTGGTCTATGCCTCCTCCGCCGCGGTCTACGGCGACAACACGGCCACCCCGCTGCGCGAGGACGCCGCGACGCGCCCGCTGTCCGCCTACGGCGTGGACAAGCTGGGCTGCGAACTGCACGCCAACGTCGCCTGGGCCATCCACGGGGTGCCAACGACGGGCTTCCGCTTCTTCAACGTCTACGGTCCGCGGCAGGACCCGTCCTCGCCCTATTCCGGGGTGATCTCGATCTTCGCCCGCCGCGTGGCTCAGGGTGAGGACGTGACGATCTTCGGCGACGGCGAACAGGTCCGCGACTTCGTCTTCGTCGGCGACGTCGTGCGCTTCCTCGTAAAAGCGATGGATATCAAGGCGATGGAGCGCCAATCCCAGGGGGCTGAGGTCTTCAACCTGTGCACCGGCCGCCCGACCTCGCTCCTGATGCTGCTGGAGGTCTTGCAGGAACTGTGCGCCAGCCGGGTGCGCCGCCTGCACCAGCCGGCGCGGGCGGGCGACATCCGCGTGTCCATCGGCGATCCGGCGCGGCTGCGCGCCACCTTCGGCGAGGGCTGCCGCTTCGGCCTGCTGCAGGGCTTGAGCGCCACCCTGACCGGGGAAATGCCGCGGTAACGCCGCGCTTCTCCTCCCCTACACGTCCCGGCTTTCCAGTCGTGGCAGGCCGACCACCTTCAGGCGGCTTTCGCTGAGTTCGCCGACCTGATCGAGGATCGGCAGGGCGATCGCGGCGACGTGGGCGTTGATTCGCTTCAGGTCGCGCAGGATGTCCAGCACAAGGGCGCTGGTCTCGATGCTGGCGGCGTCGCCGCGACGAACGCGGTCGAGATGGCGGGCGGTGGCGGTGCGCTCCAGCGCCCGCACCGCGTCCTTGCCGGCGATGAGCTGCCGGGCCAGCCGCCGGTCCTCGCCGATCAGGATGCCGAGCGCCGTGCGCAGGTTCTCCACCGTGCGGCGGTGCAGTTCCTCCACCTCCCGGAAATCCTCCGGGGCGAAATGCAGATGGTGGCGGATGCGCTTGGCGGCGAGTTCCATCAGGCTCTTGTCGATGATGTCGCCGATGTGCTCCAGGTTGATGGCGAAAGCCATCAGGTCGTCGACCCGCCGTGTCTCCTCGGCGTCGAGGTGGTGGCGTCCCAGCTTGGCGAGATAGAGCTTGAGCGCGGTGTGCAGCCGGTCCACCCGGTCGTCGGCACGGCTGACCTCGGCGATCGGGCGTTCGTCGTTCTGGCGCAGGGCGGTCAGGCTGCGGCGCAGCATGTCCTCCACCAGATCACCCAGCCGCAGCGTCTCGCGCACGGCGCCGGCGATGGCGACGGAGGGGGTCTCCAGCGCCGACTCGTCGAGATGCCGCGGCGTCGCGGCGTCCTCGCCCGCGTCCTCCGGCTCGGGCAGCAACCGTTCGGTCAGCCGGGCGAGCGGAGTCACCAGAGGCAGGAAAAGCAGCGCCAGCGCCGCGTTGAAAGCGACATGCGCACTCACCACCGCCGTCAGCGGGGCCACCCCGGCCAGAAGCGCCGCCGCCATCGGCACCAGCGGCAGGGCCAGCAGCGATCCGGTCACCCGCACCAGCAGATTGCCCAGCGGCACGCGCCGCGCCACCGCGCCGTCCGCCGAGGTTGCCAGCACGGCCGGCACCGCGCCGCCCAGATTGGCCCCCAGGACCAGCGCCACCGCCGTCTCGGTCCCGATCACCCCCCCCCCGGCCAGCGACCCCCCCAACATCACCCTGGCGCGGCTGGGCAGCACCGCCCCCG
>NZ_WHOR01000509.1:0-1215 GCF_013340925.1 Azospirillum formosense | reverse complement strand
CCCGCGCCCATGCAGGCCTCCGGCCAGATCGGGCTGACCACCTCCGCCGACACCATCCGCGACACGGTAGCCCGGCAGGCCAACGCCGTGCTGGCCCAGGCCGACCGGCTGCTCGAAGGCGACCAGCTCTACCGTCCCGACGCCCACGCGCTGGACGTCTGGGTGGACGGGCCGCTGGTGCCGCACCTGCTGTTCGGGCAGGCCACGCCGGCCGGGCTGGCGCTCTACCTCGGCAACGCCCGGCAGGAGGTGACGGTGCTCGCCCGGGACATCGCCGCCCCGGTGGTGGAGATCCTGGAGCGCCCGGTGATGGGCGCCGGGAGCGGATCGGGGGCCGCCGCCAAATGGGCGCGCATCATCGCCGAGCTGGACAAGTACGACGGCGGGCGCCCCAACAGCTCCCTGGTGCAGCTGGAAAAGTTCGTGACGGTGGAAAGCGCCGCGGTGGACGCCGCCGGCTGCCAGAATCTGGGCGCCATCGACGGGGTGCCGGACGACTTCTTCCGCAGCCGTCTGGCCGAGCTGAAGCAGTGGATCGCCACGCGCTGCGTGCTGGCCGCCGACGCCCGCGTCTACGACGCCTATGTCGACATGGCCGCGTCCTTCAACGAGATGCTGGCCGGACGTTTCCCCTTTGCCGCCGCCGCCGTGGCGGGCGAGGAGGCCGATCCGGCGGCGGTGCGCGCCTTCTACGAGCGGTTCGACGCGCGGTCGGCCTTCGTGCTGGAGGGCTTGCGTCGCGGCGAGCGGTTCGGCACCGCCGGGCGCGAGGCGCTGCGCTTCGTGGAGACGATGGAGCGGGCGCGCCCGCTGCTGATCGCCGCGGTGACCCCGGACCAGACCGGCGGTCTGGCGCTCGACCCCGCCTTCCGCGTCAACCGCGGGCGCGAGGCCGGAGGCAGCGACATCATCGAATGGAAACTCGCCACGCCGAACGGCGCCCTGTCCAGCATGCTGCCGCGCACGCCGCTGCGCTGGTACCCCGGCGACCGGCTGAGCCTGACGCTGCGCTGGGCCAAGGACGGCACCGTGCTGCCGGTCTCCGGCGTCGGTGCGGGGGTGACGGTGGACGGCCCCTCGCTGCGCTTTGACTATGACGGTCCCTGGGCGCTGTTCGCCCTGGCCAGCCGGCAGGCCGCGCCGCAGCGCGACCGCCGCCCCGGCCCGGACACCGAGCCGCTGCTGCTGTTCGAAGCGACGGCCAGCGGCCCGGTC
>NZ_WHOR01000508.1:0-1220 GCF_013340925.1 Azospirillum formosense | reverse complement strand
TGATGACCTGCTGCCAGTCGATGCCGATCCCCAGGATCGACATCGACTGGCAGCAGGTCATCAAGGGGATGGTGCTGCTCGCCGCCGTCACCATCGACGTCTACAACAAGAACAAGGCGTGAGGACCGTCATGACCCGTCCCACCCCCGCCCCTCTCACCCTCGGCATCGTCGGCTTCGGCAAGATCGCCCGCGACCAGCATGTCCCGGCCATCGCCGCCACCGGCCTGTTCCGCCTCGCCGCGGTGGTCAGCCCGCACGGGGCCGCCCTGGAGGAAGCTGGGCTCGGCGACGTGCCGGTCTTCCGCAGCCAGGCGGAGATGCTGGCCGCCCTGCCCGGCCTCGACGCCGTGGCGATCTGCACGCCGCCCGCCGTCCGCCACACCCTGACGGTGGAGGCGCTGCGCGCCGGCAAGCATGTCCTGATCGAGAAGCCGCCGGCCGCCACCCTGACGGAGCTGCGCCTGTTGCTCGAAGCGGCGGAGGACGCCACGCGCACGCTGTTCGCCGCTTGGCATTCCCGCTTCAACGCGGCGGTGGAGGAGACGCGGCGGCGTCTGGCCGGCGCCACCGTCCGCCACGCCGCCATCACCTGGAAGGAGGACGTGCGGCGCTGGCATCCCGGCCAGGACTGGATCTTCGCGGCGGGGGGCTTCGGCGTCTTCGATCCGGGCATCAACGCCCTGTCGATCCTGACCGAAATCCTGCCCGGCCCCGTCGTCGTCCGCGACGCCGAACTGCGGGTCCCCGCCAACCGCGACACGCCCATCGCCGCGACGCTGAGGATGGAGGGGGCTGCGGGCTCCGCCGTTGGGACGGTGACCGCCGCCTTCGACTTCCTTCAGGAAGGCGAGCAGACCTGGACCATCGCCATCGAAACGAACAGCGGACGGCTCGACCTCACCCACGGCGGCACGCGGCTGAGCGTGGACGGCGTGCCGGCGCTGGCCGAGCCCGACGCCGAGTACCAGGGCATCTACCGCCGCTTCCACCGTCTGATCGCGGACGCGGCCGGCGACGTCGACGCCCGTCCGCTGCAACTGGTCGCCGACGCCTGTCTGGTCGGGCGCTGGCGCACCACCGACGCCTTTCACTGGTAGGCCACTGGCAAAGCGCCTGGCGCACCGCCCGGCCGACTCCCGACGACGCCCCGAACGAGGCTCCGAACGACCCCCTGGATCTTATACACATCTGACGTCGCCCACGCCACACCCTGTGTGG
>NZ_WHOR01000507.1:0-1246 GCF_013340925.1 Azospirillum formosense | reverse complement strand
CCACGCGGGGGTGCGCGTGGGCAGGGTCGATTTTGTATAGAAGACGCCCCACCCGCCCTGATCGACCGGCTGGAGGCCGAGCCCTGGGGCTTCGACCTGCTGCAGGCCATCGCCCTGCTGGAGCGCGCCGCCCCCGGTCTGGCCCCGCTCGGCACCGGCATCGACCCGGAGCAGGAGGCCGTCCGCATCGAACACGACCCCAGCTTCGTCTTCCCCGCCAGCGACGTCGTCGAGGCGCGGCGGACCGAGGACGGGCGCGGCGTCGTCCGCTCCCCCGTGCTGGGCGTGGCGGGCATCAACGGCCCCCTGCCCTACGTCGCCACCGAACTGCTCGTCGAGCGGGCGGCCCGGCGCGACACGGCGGGCTCGGCCTTCTACGACATCTTCAACCACCGCCTGATGTCGATCTTCTACCGGACGCGCCAGGGCAGCCTGCCCTTGCTGGAGCGCGACCCGGAACGCACCCTGATGGCCCGCGTGCTGCGCGCGCTGGCCGGCATCGGCACGCCCGGCCTGGAGCAGCGCCTCCCCGGCACGCCCGACCGCATGCTGCTGGCCTTTTCCGGCATCCTCGCCAACCGCCGCCGGTCGTCGGCCGGGCTGGAGGCGATCCTCGGCGCCGTGTTCCGCGTGAAGGTGCGGGTGGAGAGCTTCGTCGGGCGCTGGCTGCCGCTGGACGAGGAGAGCCGGACCCGCATCGGCGGCGGCTTCGGCGCGCGGAACAACAGCCTCGGCCGCACGGTCGTGCTTGGCCGCCGCGTCTGGGACCAACAGAGCTGCTACGCCATCGAACTGACGCTCGACAGCCTGGAGCGCTTCCGTGAGTTCCTGCCCGACGGGCGGCACCACCAGACGCTCTGCGCGCTCGCCCGCTTCCACACCGGGGACGGCATGGATTTCCGCATCGTGCTGGTGCTGGAGGCCACCAAGGTGCCGCCGACGCGCCTGTCCACCAAGCCGCCGGAGGGCAGCCGCCTCGGCTGGACCTCCTGGCTGCGGGCGCCGGGCCGCCCGAACCTGAAGGACGGGCGCCTGACCCTCGCCCCCTCTAGCCCTCTCCCCCCCGGGGAGAGGGTGGCCCGGAGGGCCGGTGAGGGGGTTGCGCTTGTGCCGGACGTCCCGCCACGCGCATCCCCCTCACCCTAACCCTCTCCCCAGGGGGGAGAGGGAATGAAGCCCCTCCTTACGCCGCGCGGACCTTTGCGAGGAAGCCGCTGACCTCCGTCCGCAGACGCGCGGCGGAAGG
>NZ_WHOR01000506.1:0-1251 GCF_013340925.1 Azospirillum formosense | reverse complement strand
GACTACGAGACGCTGCGGGCGATCAACCCGCGCATCGTCCTGGCCTCCATCTCCGGCTTCGGGCAGACCGGCCCGTACCGCGACCGCGGCGGCTTCGACCAGATCGCCCAGGGCATGGGCGGGCTGATGTGGCTCACCGGGCTGCCCGGCCAGGGGCCGGTGCGCGCCGGCGTCGCCATCGCCGACAGCGCCTCCGGCCTCTACGCCGTCGTCGGCATCCTGATCGCGCTGGCCGAGCGCGGAGACTCCGGTGAGGGGCAGTGGGTGCAGACGTCGCTGCTGCAGAGCCAGATCGCCCTGCTCGATTTCCAAGCCGCCCGCTACCTCGTCGACGGCGTGGTGCCGGAGCAGGCGGGCAACGACCACCCCACCTCGACGCCCATGGGTCTGTACCGGACGGCGGACGGCTTCATCAACATCGGCGCCTCCGGCGAGGATCTGTGGCGCCGCCTGTGCCGCGCCATCGGGCATCCGGCCCTCGCCGAGCGGCCCGAATTCCGCAGCGAACCCGACCGTCTGGCCAACCGGCCGCGGCTCAACGCCGAACTCGGCGCCATCCTGGCGGGGCGCCCGTCGCGCGAGTGGCTGGACGCCTTCACCGCGCATGGCGTGCCGGCCGGGCCGGTCAACCGGATGGACGAGGTGTTCGCCGACCCGCAGGTCGAGCATCTGGGCATGGCGGTGCCGGTGCAGCACCCCCGCCGCGGCGCCATCCGGCTGGTCGGCCAGCCGGTGGTGCTGTCGCGCACCCCGGCCGGCATCGCCGCCCCCACGCCGGAGGCCGGGGCGCACACCGACGACATCCTCGGCGGCCTCGGCTACACGCCGCAGGAGGTCGCCGATTTCCGCAGCCGGCGGGTGATCTGATGGATGGGCCGTCGCTCCGCTACCGGACCACCGGCCCGGTCGCCCGGCTGACCATCGACAACCCGGCGCGCCGCAACGCCATGACGCTCGACATGTGGTCGGCGCTGCCCGATCTGGTGCGCCGCGCCGAGGCGGACCCGGAGGTGCGCGTCATCCTGCTGCGCGGGGCCGGCGACGCCGCCTTCTGCGCCGGGGCCGACATCTCGCAATTCTCCGAGAAGCGCAGCGGCGAGGCCGAGGGGCGGGTCTACGACGCCGCGGGCGAGGCGGCGCCAGGGGCGCCGGTTCCCGCCCGGCAGCCGGCCGGCGCCCATGGCCGGGGCCCCTGCCTCGGCGGCCGAGGCCGCCGCGCCCTCGGCCGGGGCCTCCCCGCCGCCGCCGCGG
>NZ_WHOR01000505.1:0-1258 GCF_013340925.1 Azospirillum formosense | reverse complement strand
CGAGAAGAGGCCCCCCCCCCCCCCCCCCGCCGGGGGGGGGAGCAGGCGGGGCGGCCCCCGCCGGCCGGGGGGGGCAGGCGGGCCGCCCTGCGCGGGGCCCCTGCTCCCCCCCCGCGTGACGCGCCCCCCCCCCCCCCCCCCCCCGCGCGGGGGGGGGCCCCCCGCCCGCCGCTACCTCGCCCGCCCCGGCCACGAGCTGACGGCGGAGCGCCAGGATGAAATCGCATCCGAAACGATGCGCGTCCTGACCGACCCGCGCTTCGCCCGGCTGTTCGGCCCCAACTCCCGTGCCGAGGTGGAGGTGGTTGGTCTGGTGACCGGGCGCGCCCTGTCGGGCCGGGTCGACCGGCTGGTGATCGAGGACGACGCGGTGTGGATCGTCGACTACAAGACCAACCGCCCGCCGCCCGTCCGGGCGGAGGACGTGCCGCCCGTCTATGTCCGCCAGATGGAGGCCTACCGCGCGGCGCTGCGCGCCATCTACCCGGACAAGGCGGTGCGCTGCGTCCTGCTGTGGACCGACACCCCCGCTTTGATGGAGCTTCCGGAGTGAGGCGCGCGCGATAGTTCGCCGTGGGAACTTTTCACCCCCGGCCGCGTTGCACGGGGCGGCGGATTGGGTTGACGAGACCGCATTCGCGCCCCGGCTTGACCAGTGAGGGGGCTCGGTCATACATTTTGGCAAATTCCACCGATGAGGGATGGGTCCGCCGCCGGTGGAAAATCGGCGCGGCGGTGCCCCTGAACCCAGGCATAGAGGTCACATGAGCGATCCCATCAAGGTCACCGACGACAGCTTCGAGCAGGACGTGCTGAAGGCCGACGGTCCGGTCCTGGTCGATTTCTGGGCGGAGTGGTGCGGCCCCTGCAAGATGATTGCTCCCGCGCTCGACGACCTCGCCAAGGAGTATGGCGGCAAGGTCACCGTCGCCAAGCTGAACATCGACGACAACCCCGGCACCCCGACCAAGTACGGCGTGCGCGGCATCCCGACGCTGATGCTGTTCAAGAACGGCAACGTCGCCGCCACCAAGATCGGCGCCCTGCCGAAGACCGCCCTGTTCTCGTGGGTCGACGAGGCTCTCTGAGCCCCGCCTCCCGGACGATCGAAAAGCCCCGCCCCTCCGGCGGGGCTTTTTGTTTGCGCGGTCGCCTGTAGCGTCCAATCCCTCTCCCGCCCCGGGAGAGGGTGCCCGCGCAGCGGGCGGGTGAGGGTCGCACGAGGATCAAGGCATCGATCCTCGACAGCACCCTCACC
>NZ_WHOR01000504.1:0-1268 GCF_013340925.1 Azospirillum formosense | reverse complement strand
GGCCTATGACGGGCGGGTTCCGGGGCCGGAGCTGCGCTTCCGCCAGGGCGACACGGCGCGCATCGCTTTCGCGAACAATCTGCCGGAGCCGACGACCATCCACTGGCATGGCCTGCGCGTCCCCAACGCCATGGACGGGGTGCCCGGCCCGTCGCAGCCGCCGGTGCCGGCGGGCGGACGGTTCGACTACGAGTTCCCGCTGAAGGACGCCGGCACCTTCTGGTACCACCCGCACGTCAACAGCGGGGTGCAGGTGGCCCACGGCCTGACCGGGGCCTTCATCGTGGAGGAGCGCGAGCCGATCCGCGTCGACCGCGACCTGCTCTGGCTGCTCGGCGACTGGCGCCTGACCAGGGAGGCGGAACTGGCCGGCGGGTTCGGCCATCCCATGGACGCCACACACGCCGGGCGCATCGGCAACACCGTCACCATCAACGGCGCCGTCCGGGACAGCGTGCCGGTCCGCGCCGGGGAGCGCGTCCGCCTGCGCCTGATCAACGCGGCGAACGCCCGCGTCTTCGCGCTCGACTTCCAGGGGCACGCGCCGCGGGTGATCGCGCTCGACGGCCAGCCGGTGACGCCGCACGCTCCGCCGGACGGCAAGGTGGTGCTGGGACCCGGCCAGCGCGTCGACCTGGTGATCGATATGGAAGGCCGGCCGGGCGAGGGGTTCGACGTGATCGACGGCTTCTACCCGCGCATGGCCTACCGGTTGACCCGGCTGATTTACGGCAGTGAGGCGCCCTTGCGCGACTCGCCGCTGGACGCCCCGATCGCGCTGGCCGCAAACCCGCTGCCCGAACCCGATCTCGCCGGCGCCGTCCGCCAGGACGTGGTGCTGGACGGCGGGATGCACGGCGCCATGCCGAAGAGTGCCGGGCCGCGCGGCCCCTTCTGGGCGCTGAACGGCGTGGCGGCCCCTGGCCATTCATCCATGGGGCATCACCATCTGGAACCGCTCATCACCGTCAAACGCGGTCAAACGCAGGTGACGGCCTTCGTCAACGAGACCGGCTGGTGGCACCCCATGCACCTGCACGGCTTTCCCTTCCGTGTCCTCTCGCGCAACGGCCGGCCGGCCGAGCACCGCGAGTGGCGCGATACCGTCCTGCTCGGCCCCCGTGAGACGGCCGAGATCGCCTTCGTGGCCGAAGAGGCCGGCGACTGGATGCTCCACTGCCATGTTCTGGAGCATCAGGAGACCGGCATGATGGCCGTCCTGAGAGTGACCGCGTGAAACGACCCGCCCCCAAACACCGCCCGTCCCC
>NZ_WHOR01000503.1:0-1276 GCF_013340925.1 Azospirillum formosense | reverse complement strand
CGCCGTCGCGCTTCTCAGCGGCCCCGGCGTCGTGGGAGCCGGGTTATAGGCGCCTCGGCCAAACCCGGCAAGCGCTTTTTTCATCGACCAGCATTTTTTCTGAAACGCCGGCGTCACAAAGAACCATCGGCACCGCGTCAACGCTCGATCAGATAGCGCAGCGTCAGCGTCGTCCGCGTCACCGGTTCGGCGACGACCAGCGCGGCGTCGGCGTAGCGCGGAGGGCCGAAGCGCATGGGCGCGTCGTTGCTGAAGCCGACCCCCTCCTTCGGCAGGCCGAGGAAGTTGCGGTCGAGTTCGAGATTCTGATTCTCGTCATGAAAGGACTGCACAGCGTAGGTGCCGGGCGGCACCTTGTGCACCACCACGGTGACGCTGCCCGGCCGCGCCGGTTCCGCCGCGGTGTAGGGACAGTGGGGCCCCAGGAACGTCTCCGCCGTGCACACCGCGACCAGCACCTTTCCCTGCGCGTTCGTGACGTTGACGACGGTGATGGACAGGTCGGCGGCAGCAGCCTGAGCCGTCGCGAGACCGAACGCCAGCGCCGCCAGCCATCCGCCCACTGTGACGCGACGAGCGTTCTGGTGTTGCCAAGAAGTCATGGTGCACCCGTTTTGGAGGTGGACGGATAGGCGCGTCCCCGCCATTCCGCCGGGCGGCCCCGGCGGGCGCGCAGCAGCGCCGACCATTGGATCGCCAGCAGGATGAGGATGCCCACCGGATGGAGCAGCGCGCCGGCCAAACTCTGATGGAAACGGACGGCCAACAGCACGCGGAACGACAGCCCCGCCGCCACGGCCAACGCCGCCAGGGCGACCGCAGCGTCCGGCAACGGGGCCAGCGCCGCCCAGCCCAGCAGCAGCCAGGGCAGGACATGGCCGCCGAACAGCAGCAGGGTCCAGACCGGCAAAGCGACCGGGGTCGCCATCCCCTCCGTCGCGTTCTTCGAGAAGCCGGACCACACCTCCCCCCAGCCGCGATACATCCGGCAGCGGGCGAGGCCGGTCGCGTCGAACAGGTCGCTCCCCTGCCCCGCCCGGCGGAAGGCGCGCGGCAGCGTCACCCCGTCGTGGAGCGAGGTCGCGATGGCGGCGTGGCCGCCGGCCGCCGCGTGGGCGTCCCGCCGCACCGCGATCAGCTGGCCGCAGGCGGCGGCGAATCCCGGACTGCCCGACCAGCGCATCCCGACCATCGGCAGGTAGCCGAGCAGAAGCACATGGATCAGCGGAATCACCAGCGCCTCGGCCAGGGAGCCGGTCTCCTGGCGGGGGAAGCC
>NZ_WHOR01000502.1:0-1286 GCF_013340925.1 Azospirillum formosense | reverse complement strand
AGGCGCAGGTCTGCGGGGGAGGGGACGTACTTGCGCGCCAGCACCGGCGGGGCGAGAGTGGCGGTTCCTCTCGTGGCCACGCGCGACCGGCCGGGGGCGGTCGGGCAGCGACCGCGCGTCCAGCGGCTGGGCGCCCAGCAGAACCCGCCCCGGCTCGCCATGGGCGACCAGATGCAGGACGGACGGGCGCGCGGCGAGCGCCTCGGCCAGAACGGCGTGGGCATCGTCGGCGGCGGAGACGAGCATGACCTGGACGTCCGGATGGCGGCGGCTGAGCAGCCCGTCGAGATCCTCAAGTCCAGCGTCCGCGATGATGACTTCGTTCAAGGGAAACTCTCCGTAAATTCTGTTGTGATCGCTGGGGCGCCCGGTCGCATCGTTCGCGTTTACGGGAGGTTCGCGGATACGGGGAAGCGCGATACCCAATCACATGCGCTTTCGGAGAGCACTTCCGCAATTGCCCAAGAAGAAATAACACGTCGTCTTCAGTGAAACATGGTCATTGAGTTATCTTGATAAATAAAGGCGAATCCCAACGTCCTATGATTTTTCATGTATATATGGCTCGCGGTCACAGATACTGTGCTCTAGGAGAGTAGAAGAGAAAATAAGGCGGCCATCCCGCGATTTTGGGGGAGGCGATCATCCGAATGGATTGCCCCAGCCGGCGTGCTCATCAAGAAAACGCCGGCCTGGAGTCATCCTCCAGGCCGGCGCGTTGTGGACCGCGTCAGATCACAGGTTGATGAAGGCGATGTAGTTCTGGTCGCCCATGGTGCCGGTCGTCATGGTCATGGCGCCCACGGACTTGCCGGCGAAGGTCATGCTGGCGTCGATGGTGCCGTTGCCGTCGATGTCGCAATGGACCGTGGCGCCCTTGTAGCCTTCGGCGCCGTCCATCTCCTCCCAGCGCAGCGTGGACGTGCCTTCCTTGTAGCCCCAGAGGGTGGACCACTCACCCTGCTCCAGGTCGGTGACGGTGGACCAAGTGACCTCGGTGCCGCGGCCGTCGACGAAGAATGTGTCCTTGCCCGAGCCGCCGATCAGCCAGTTGGAGCCCGAACCGCCGTCCAGCACGTCGTCACCGGCCCCGCCCGACGCCGCGTCGTCGCCGCCCAGCAGGTTCAGGAAGTCGTTGCCGTCCGACCCGCCCAGCACCTCGCCACGGGAGTCGCCCAGGAAGGTCCACTGCAGGGTGGAGACCGGCCCCTCGTAGGCGTAGGCCTTCACGTCCTCCGTCACGCCGTTCACGATGCGCTGCATGGCGGTGGAGGGACGGTCGTCCA
>NZ_WHOR01000501.1:0-1289 GCF_013340925.1 Azospirillum formosense | reverse complement strand
GAGCACCGGCGTGCCGCATAAGACCGGCAACCCCTGGACCGTCCTGACGACCAAGCCGATCTACGAGAATCCGTGGATGCGAGTGGTGGAGCACGACGTGCTGACCCCGCTCGGCAACCCCGGCATCTACGGCGTCATGCACGCCCAGAATCTGGCGACCGGGGTGGTTCCCATCGACGACCAGGGCCGCGTCACGCTGGTCGGCCAGTACCGCTTCCCCTTGGAGCAGTACAGTTGGGAGATCCCGGAAGGCGGCGGCAAGAAGGGCGTCGAACCGGTGGAGTCGGCCAGGCGCGAGCTGTTGGAGGAGACCGGCCAGACGGCCCGCCACTGGCTGCCGATCCTGACCATGCACCTGTCCAACAGCATCACCGACGAGACCGCCCACTGCTTTCTCGCCTGGGGGATCGAGCAGGGGCAGGCCGAACCGGAGGAGACGGAGGTCCTGCAGCTGCGCCACGTCCCCTTCGCCGAGGCCTACGCCATGGTCAAGCGCGGGGAGATCACCGACGCCATCGCGGTGGCCTGCCTGCTGCGGGTCCGCCTGATGGCGCTCGACGGCGACCTGCCCAAGGACGTCACCCGGCTGATCCTGGGTTGAGGAAAGAGGTTATGCAGGCCGTCGCCATCGACTTCGAAACCGCCAACGAATCGCGGACCAGCGCCTGCTCCATCGGCGTCGCCTGGATCGAGGACGGGCGCGTGGTGGAGACCGAGGAGCATCTGATCCGCCCGCGGGAGATGCGCTTCAACCCCTTCAACACCGCCGTCCACGGCCTTCGGGCGGAGGATGTCGCCGGCGCGCCGGAATTCCCGGAGGTCTGGCACCGCTTCGCCCGGCGGCTGGAAGGCCGTCTGGTGCTGGCCCACAACGCTTCCTTCGACATCAGCGTGCTGCGCCACACGCTGGACGACTACGGCTTGGCCTGGCCGGCCTGCAGCTACCTCTGCACCGTGGTGCTGGCGCGCAAGGCGTGGCCGCAACTGGCCGCGCACAAACTGAATTACCTGGCCGACCACCTGGGCATCGCGCTCGACCACCATCGCGCCGGCAGCGACGCCGAGGCCTGTGGCCGCATCGCGCTCGCCGCCACCCGCGTGCTGGGGCTGGAGCGTCTGGCCGACATCGCCGCGGCCACCGGGATCACGCTGGGGCGCTTGACGCCGGGCGCCTACAGCCCCTGCAAGGGCGGCAACCCGCCGCGGCGGCGCAGGCGGGGGCCGGAGCGCTAGGGGGGAGAGGCTGGGGGCAAGCGCGGCGCGCGCGAGCGCGGTACGGGAACGAGCCC
>NZ_WHOR01000500.1:0-1296 GCF_013340925.1 Azospirillum formosense | reverse complement strand
GGCGCAGAGTCCTGCGCGCGCAACGAGGCGCCCGGCACGGCAACGAGCGCGCTGGACAGGAGAATGACGGCGAGGCGGGAAGCGGAAACGCGGCGGGTCATCATCGGACCATGTGGGATTCCGGGATGCAGACGCCAATGATTCGGTCGCCGTGACGCAAGGAAATTCCGCATAGGCGCTTTGGGCGAGTTTCCCTCACCTCGCCGCTTGCGTTATGAAGCCGGATCATTATATTGCGTCGCAACAGTTTCCCCGGCAGAGCCCCCCGATCGATCTCGGAGGGTTTTTTTGTTGTGCGCGGCCGACGTGCCGCGGTGTCGGGGCGGCATTGCGCAACGGAAGCCCCAGAGCGGATTTAAGAGTCCCCGACACATGAATCTTCGTAACGTCGCCATCATCGCGCACGTCGACCACGGCAAGACGACCCTGGTCGATCAGCTCCTCAAGCAGGCCGGTTCGTTCCGCGAGAACCAGCAGGTCGCCGAACGCGCCATGGACTCCAACGACCTGGAGCGCGAGCGTGGCATCACCATCCTGGCCAAGTGCACGTCGGTCCTGTGGAACGACCTGCGCATCAACATCGTGGACACCCCCGGCCACGCCGATTTCGGCGGCGAGGTCGAGCGCATCCTCTCCATGGTGGACGGCGTGGTCCTGCTCTGCGACGCCGCCGAAGGGCCGCTGCCGCAGACCAAGTTCGTGCTGGGCAAGGCGCTGAAGCTGGGCCTGCGCCCGATCGTCGTCATCAACAAGGTGGACCGTCCCGACGGCCGTCCGCACGAGGTGCATGACGAGGTGTTCGACCTGTTCGCCTCGCTCGACGCCTCGAACGAGCAGCTCGACTTCCCGACCCTGTTCGCCTCGGGCCGCAACGGCTGGGCGACCACGGACCTGGAGAACGGCGCCCGCGAGACGCTGACCCCGCTGTTCGAGCTGATCCGCGACCACGTCCCGCCGCCCAAGGTCGAAGAGGATCTGCCCTTCGCCATGCTGGCGACCACGCTGGAGGCGAACCCCTATCTGGGCCGCATCCTGACCGGCCGTATCCAGACCGGCAGCGTCAAGGTCAACATGGCCATCAAGTCGCTGAGCCGCGACGGCAAGCTGATCGAGAACGCCCGCATCAGCAAGGTGCTCGCCTTCCGCGGCCTGGAGCGCGTTCCGGTGGACGAGGCGCACGCCGGCGACATCGTCGCCCTGGCCGGCCTGACCACCACCACCGTGGCCGACACCATCTGCGCGCCGGACGTCGCCGAGCCGCTGGCCGCCCAGCCGATCGACCCGCCCACCCTGGCG